>DASXWH010000230.1:0-14571 GCA_036503775.1 Ohtaekwangia sp. | reverse complement strand
GGCTGCGCTAATCTCCGCGTCAAGCATAAGATGCTGAGCGTTCTGTAGACGATGATTGTTCCGGCTGATTTCTTCTTCGATCTTGACCAATTCACTTCTGCCGCTTTTCATCTTAGACTCAAACGTATCGAGCAAAATTTCATAATTCAGGTCAAGCACCATGGAGTTGGGCTTGATGGATTTGAGGTATTCGATAATACAATCATTGGCAACCTCTGCTTTGAATCGTTCAGGGCATCCACAGGTACAATGATAATAGAAATACTTGCCACCATTGCCACGAGAAGCACTACCGGAAAGGTTCTTGCCGCAAATGCGACACTTCAAAAGTCCACGAAGCGGAAGTTGCTCCTTGAGCGTATTCTTAGTCGGACGATTGGGAGACCTCCCTTCTAGAATGTCCTCAACTCGAAAAAATAATTCCTCGCTAATCAAGGGCTCGTGTATTCCCTTTGCGTAGTACTCGGGCTCATCCTTATAAGCAGGTACTAGCACTTTGCCGATGTAAGCCTTGTTTCGAAGCAGATCGGGAAATCTCGCACGCTCACATTTCAGCCCCTTATCCGCTAACTTTTTACGTAGCTCTTCCATGCCATACGCTCCCGTTGCAAATTCCTGAAAAGCCTCGCGCACCAGATCAGCATCCTTGCTTGGCACAATCATCGCCCTTCCGTCTTCTGTTCTGATATTTCGATATCCAACTGGAGCAAGTGTTGTCCAACGTCCTTCCTTCTTTGCTCTGTAAATACCCGACTTCACGTTGATTGATCTTCTGTCGTTCTCCACTTCGGGTGATGCCAGATAGAAGGCCAGCATCATCTTGTTTTCAGGAACCTTTAAGTCTAAGGGTTGCTCAATTGCCTGGGGATCGATTTCAAGTTTGTTCAACTGTTTGATGATCGCGTATGAATCACCCGCGTTACGACCGAACCGACTCCAGTTTATAAACAATAGGAAATCAATGTCACCAGGATTCTTTCGGCAGAAATTCATGAGTTTATTGAACTCTGGCCGATCAAATGTTTTCGCCGAGTAATCTTCCTTGTAATGCGCTACGATGGAAATATCTCTGTTTGCACAGTACTTACGCAATTGTTCTTCCTGATACTGTAAACTGTAGCCCTTCTCAGCTTGCTCGTCTGAGGATACTCTCGTGTAAATGATCGCCCTTTTCGTTTTCATTTATTTTCCTTTGATAAACTCTGAATTCAATGGCAGCCAGTTGATACAGAAAATCCCTAATCTTTAAAAGCTGTTCATCCGTGTAAACACAACCGTGCTTCTTCATTAACTCTCTGCACTTCTCCAACGACACCATACATTAATTCATGTTTGAAGAGCGCTGTTGATATTTGTGACCAGCTCTACTTATCATAATATGTGCCAAGCAGATCACAGCGTCAATCTTACGTCCCTTGAATATACATTTCCGATTCGTTTCGGAAGGCTGTTGAAATTCTTCACTACATTTTCGAGGCTTCTGAAACTTAAATCAAAATTGTCGATGATGAAGAGTAGAGGTTAATGAATATTAACTATTGTTAACGTTTTTAAACGAATATGACATTCTTTTAGGAATTGTAAATGAATTTATTGGACTGTTTCCGTATGAAACGTGTATGAACTAGATGTATTCTTCGTCTGTACATTTGTAGCTCTCATTTCTCTGAGGTATGTGCTTAGTAGCTTTAGTTTCAGTAATTGGATGACAGCACGCTGCCGGAGAGTCGGATTCGAGTTGAAAATGAATTGAAAACGAAGACAAAAGTTGACTTCACCTTGCTGTGAACAAACACTGCCTGTGCCCTTACACAAAATAATTACACAATTGTTCTTCATTTAGAATTCTTTAGGCCTTTCTGCAGTCGGGTTAACTATCTGGGATAAATTTTTATAACCTAAGATCTATCTAGAGCGGACAAGCCTGACCAAACTTGAATCATTTATATTTTTCGCGGAGATAATTCCGTTTTCCAATATGTCATCGTGAGTGTTACAGAGATCGTGATATTCTTATTCGGGTTACTGCTCCAAGGTCTCGCTTTGTGACTTTCCTATTGCTGGTAGGAGTCTCTTTTCTCGCCATGTCCCAGTACTGAATATCATCTTGTATTGGTGGATGCCACGCTGTGGGTTGATTTGGAAGATCGCCTGCTACTGCTGACATACTTTCTTGTAGCGTTAATCAATCCCGTGTCCATGACAACGGGAGATCTTCTCAATGTAAAGAGCAATCAGTGAGTGTTCCTGCTCGTTGGACTACACCAAATTAAAATGAGGCACACGCATATCATTCTATCCACTGGAATGGATCATTGGTGTGGTTGAAAAGTACATGATGTGGTTTAAATTGTGTGCTGAGTTGGCTATCCTTGCTCTTTGTTTCGCTGATCGTCAAACTGGTGATCCAGGCTCAGGGCTGCTGTGATCAGTCCCAGGTGTGTGAAAGCCTGAGGGAAGTTGCCAAGGTGTTCGCCCTGGAATCCCAGCATCTCCGAGTAGAGTCCTACGTGGTTGGCATAGCCTAACATTTTTTCAAAGAAGAGCCTGGCTTTGTTGAGTTGTCCTGCCTTGGATAAACATTCCACGTACCAGAAGGTGCACATGGAAAATGTTCCTTCTCCTCCTTTGAGTCCATCGAGTCTTTCATTGGTCCGGTAGCGATACACGAGTGAATCCGAAACCAGTTCTTCTTCGATGCACTTGAGTGTGGACAACCAACGCGGATCGGTCGGACCGATGAAACGGATCAGGGGCATAAGCAGCGCAGCAGCGTCTACCGTTTCGGCACCTTTGTACTGTACGAAGGAATTTAGTTTGTCACTCCAGAATTCTCCATGGATTGAATAGAAGATGGCATCACGTTCTTCCCGCCATTGCGGATTGATTGGATACGAATGCGCTTCGGCGATCTTGATACCACGGTCCAAGGCAACCCAGCACATGAGACGCGAATAGAGAAATTCTTTTTTTCCGCCACGGACTTCCCAGATTCCTTCATCTTCATTGCGCCAGTGCTTGCTTACCCAGTTGACCTGGCGGGTGACGTTAAGCCAGAAGTCATAGGAAATCGATTCAGCGTGTTTGTCAAAAAGATAGACCGCATCCAGGAGTTCGCCATAGATGTCGAGCTGGATTTGTTTGTAGGCACCGTTGCCGATCCGCACCGGGCGCGAATCTTTGTAACCACTCAGGTGATCGAGTTCGATTTCAAAAAGATCCTTGCGTCCATCGATGCCATACATCAGGCTCAGGTTTCCCGCTTCTCCAATGTCACGGCATTGCTGCTCCACCCAGTTCATAAACTCGCGGGCTTCTTTCCGATAGCCAAGTTTGAGCAGGGAGTAGATCGTGAATGATGCATCTCGTATCCACGTGTACCGGTAGTCCCAGTTACGTACACCGCCAATTTCTTCAGGCAGACCAAATGTCGGAGATGCAACGATAGAGCCGTACTTGCGGGACGTCATGAGTTTGAGTACGAGTGCGGATCGGTTGACGATCTCCATCCAGCGACCCTTGTAGTAAGACTTGCTCACCCAATCCTTCCAGTAGTTGATGGTGGCAAAAAGCGTTTTATCCGAGAAGTCATCAATGGAAGTGATTTGTTCGGATGTCTCGGTTACGCATTCCAGGACGAAGGTCGCGCGTTCCCCGGCTTTCAGGGTGAAGTTGGTTAGCGCGTCTCCCTCTCTGGTCTTTAGCGGTATCGTGGCGCGAAGCCTGAGGATGGTAGCATCTTCACCATGGCTTACAAAGGTGATTTGGTATTCGTTTTCCTGTGTCACCTGGTGAGTGGCGCGTGCGTAGTCAAAGCGCGGACAACATTCCATGGAAAAACTAAGCTGGCCTCTTACGCAGGCCACTGTGCGGATGAGTTCCTTCCCGATGTAGAGTTCCTCTACGGGCATGAAGTCGGTGATTTCAGCGACACCGTCCGAGGCCAGGAAGCGCGTCAGCAGCACATTAGTATCTGGAAGATAAAGTTGCTTATGCCGTACATTGTTATGGGCCGGGGAGATTTTGAAATGTCCGCCCTTGTCTTTGTCAAGCAAGGCAGCAAACACGCTGGGAGAATCAAAATCAGGAAAACACAGAAAGTCAATTGATCCGTCAAGACCAACCAGGGCTACGGTATTAAGATCGCCGATGACAGCGTAGTTTTCAATGGGCTGGTATGTACTCATAAGGGGTCTTTTATTCAGGCAGCGCAAAGGGACCCGGAACATTCCGGGCCCTTTAGATTAAAACCAACCATGAATAACTAGTTCATCAACGCTTTCACATCGTCATTTAAATACAGGTTCAGAATATTACAAATGCCCCAATAGTCATAGGGGCGATAATAGATTGCAAAGGCTCCCATTTCCTTGAGCTCCATCACCGCGTAAGCGTTGGGATGCTGGCAATGGACGATCACGGGTACATCGCGAAGTGATTCAACATTCTTTACATGGTGAAGAAACCGCTTGGCATCTATGCCGGGCATCTCCAGGTCGATGATGATAAAATCGGGAACCAGGCTCCCAGCCTTCATAATGTCGAGGGCTTCTGCATCATCGGAGGCCATCATGCAGAACGCTTCCGGAGAAACATCACCGAGTGCTTCAATGAACGTCGATTGCTCAACGGGATCAGAGTTTACAAACAAGCAGGATTTCACCACGTATTGTTTTCGGGTTTGTTATTGTTTCGTCCTTGATACAATAAACGACCTTTGGTGATGGAGGCAAATCCGGATCAATTAAATCGAAATTAAATCAGTATTAAAGGATGCGGTTATGAGGTTGATCGCACGGGAAATTTAATGGTGAACTGGGTCTGTTTTTCCGTAGAGCTTACACCGATATCGCCCCTGTGCAGCCTGACAACGCTTCGCACCAGGGAAAGGCCAATACCGAAACCCTTTTCTTTCTTACTCATGGTACCGCGGTAAAACGGAGAGAATATTTTCTCAAGCTGCGCCGGGTCAATCGGCTTTCCGGTGTTGATAAAGTTCAGGGTAACAAAGCGTGGATCATTTGAATCAAGGTTGATCGTCACGCGGTGATCAGTTGAATACTTGCAACCATTGTCCATCAGGTTCTGGAGGGCTACGCGCATGAGTAGTTCGTCACCTTCAACGGTCAGCGCTTCATCATGCAGGTTCAGGTCGAAATGGATGTCGATCTGGTAATAGGGAAAAGCTTTCAACAGAGCATCCTTCATCTCCCAAAGAAGATCGTCGATGCGGGTAGGTGAAAAATTTCGTTGAGGTTCATCTGCACTGCTCTGCGCCAGGAGCAGTAGTTGTGTGGATAAAGTATTCAGGCTTTTGAGTCCGCCCAGTACCGAGCGGAGAATCTGAACATAGTAACTTTTTTCGCGATCGTGCAGGAGTGTTACTTCTATTTCTCCGGCCATCACGGTGATTGGTGTCTTGATCTCGTGGGAAGCATTGGCGATGAAATTTTTCTGCGAGATAAACGCGCTTTGAAGACGGCTCAGCATGCTGTTGAACGTCTGCGAGAGTTTACTAAGTTCGTCACGTTGATTGCCTTCGTTGAGCCTGAGACTCAGGTTCATTTCAGTGATGCTGCTCACTTCACTGACAATCCGCGAAATGGGACGAAGTACTCTTCCGGCAAATACCCAGCCCAATATGCTAACCAGTACAAGGCTCACCGCGAACGTGATGATGAGAATGCTGCCCAGGTTATGAAGCGCATCAATTCCGTATACGTCGGTTGCAGCAGCCACTACCGTAAAATGATTTAGTTGATCAGTAAACACAAAACCGATCACTTCGTAGCTTCCACTATTCATGTACAGGTCTTGCTCTACTCGGATTTTGTTGAGCAGCTCCGAATCAATTTTTATGGGAACATGTGTGTCCGAAGAATACAGTTCTTCGTTGCGATGATTGTAAATCGCAATATACTGGTTCGGTAAGCTCGCCGGATTGTTTCGCTCCATGCGTTTGAGCAGGTCGGCGTTTACCTCTTTTACTTCGGTAAGAATTTTCGCCGTGTTGATCGCGCGGTTTTTTAATCGTCGGCTAAAATCTTGTTCGCGATAATTTTTCGATAAATAATAGATGGAGCCGGTGATCCCGGTGAGTACGATCACAACGATGCAGAAGAAGATCAGGGTAAGTCTGGTGCGGATGTTCATATATCCTTGCTTAGCACATAACCGAGTCCGATGCGTGTATGTAAAAACTTTGGTTCGAAGTCACGATCGATCTTGTTGCGCAGCATATTGATGTACACTTCTACGACGTTAGTGCCGGTTTCAAATTTCAGGTCCCATATTTTTTCCGCCAGTTCTGCGCGCGGCACCACGCGTTCGGGATTGCGCATAAAATATTCCAGCAACGTGAATTCCTTCGCTGACAGTTTTATGATCTTGTCGGCACGAAACACAACTTTCTTTTCAAGGTCGAGTTTGAGTTCATCGAAGCGCAGCATGTTTCCGTTGGTGGTGCCGGCGATAGAAGGCCTGCGCGCAAGCGCTTTGAGGCGCGCGATCAGTTCTTCAAATTCAAATGGCTTGAGCAGGTAATCATCAGCACCCGATTCAAATCCGGAAACTTTGTCAAGTGTTGTTCCCAGTGTGGTGAGCATGAGCACCGGTGTTCCTGGTTTTTCCTTTTTTAAAATCTTGCACAAGTCAAAACCGTTGATCACCGGAATGACAATGTCAAGCAGGATCACGTCGTACTCCCGGCTGAGTGCAAGACGCTCACCAATTGCTCCGTCAAAAGCAACTTCCACTTCGAATGATTGCTCTTCCAGACCTTGCTTGATGAACGATGACACCTGCGGTTCATCTTCTATTACCAGAACTTTCATGCGTTATCAATATTTTCGTTGATCATGGATTGATCAAATGTTGATCGGTACAACAAAAATGCACATCTGCGAGCGCTAAAAGGGCATTTAATATCCTTTTAATATCGTTTTAATTGAAAACAGGCCCATTCGGCGCTGGGTGAACTTACCTTTGAACGCCGCGCGTGGTTAAGGTCAATTTGTGTTCGGGCGGTCTGAAATCGCAAGAACCCATTAGCGTCGCCGCAGATGGGTTTTTGTTTTAACACCAACTACCCCTGATGAAAGACGCAACGTCAAAAAGACTGATTATAGTTTCCAATCGCCTTCCTTTTCAGTTAGTGCGGCAAAACAACCGGACTGAACTCAAAGAAAGCGATGGCGGGCTGGTCAGCGCATTAAAAAGTTATTTCGAAATGAATGGCGGACGACAAGAGTCTTTCGCTTCGGTGGTATGGATCGGCTCTGCAGAATTCAACGAGACGTCCTGGGAAAAACTCAACAAGAAAAAACTTCGTGAGATTACCTACACGGTGGAACCCATCTTCATTGAAAAGAAAACATACGATAAATTTTACAACGGTTTCTGCAATGCTACACTCTGGCCGTTGTTTCATTACTTTCCTTCGTTTGTCGAGTTTGATAATGAGACATTCAAAAGTTATGAAGAGGTAAACAATCTTTTTGCTGAAAAAATACTTTCCATCCTGGAGCCCGATGACATTCTCTGGATTCATGATTACCAGTTGATGCTGTTGCCGCAATTGATTCGCCAGCAACGGCCAGCCACAACCATTGGATTTTTTCTCCACATTCCCTTTCCATCCTTTGAAATATTCAGGTTGCTTCACCGGCCCTGGAAAGAAAAACTTGTCTCCGGACTACTTGGTGCGGACCTGATCGGGTTTCATACGCACGAGTATGTGCAGCACTTCCTGAAGACGGTGCAGATGATAAAAGGGTATGATCATCACTTCCGGTCTGTGTTCCTGGCGGACCGCATTGTTAAAGCCGAAATGTTTCCGCTTGGAATTGACTTTCATAAATTCAACGATGCTGTCTTGGTGCCGGAGGTCATGGAGCAGAAGAATGAAATCAAAAAGAACTTTGCAGACCGGAAGATTTTATTTTCGGTGGACAGGCTTGACTATACGAAAGGCATCACGCATCGTCTCTCAGGTTTTGAAAGGTTCCTGGAGCTTTACCCGGAGTGGCGCGAGAAAATAATTTTTATCCTCGTGGTGGTGCCTTCCCGTCAGATCGTTTCCAAGTACAACGAGCGAAAGAAACTCATTGAAGAACAAATCGGCAGCATCAACGGCAAGTATTCGACGCTGGGATGGCAACCAATAATTTACCGCTACAATTATTTGTCCTTCCACGAACTGGTAGCGATGTATCATGCCGCTGATATCGGTTTGATCACGCCGCTTCGTGACGGGATGAACCTGGTGGCAAAAGAATATGTCGCCAGTCGCGTCGATCGCGGTGTCTTGATTTTAAGTGAACTGGCTGGTGCGGCCAACGAACTCAGTGAAGCCATCCAGGTAAATCCCATGGATCGCGAGGAAGTATCGGAAGCGATTTTGCAGGCGCTTAACATGGATGAGGAAACGCAGATGCGAAAGATGCATTTGCTGCAACAACGCTTGAAGGAATATACGGTCACCCACTGGCTGGAAGATTTCCTGCGGCAACTCGACGAGACAAAAATTGCACAGGTCGCGCAGCAGACGCGGCATGTTTCGCCTGATATGCGAAGACAGATTGTTAATGAGTTTGCGACTGCTTCGCGACGGCTTTTGCTGCTGGACTACGACGGAACACTAGTACCGTTTTCAAAACATCCACGTGCAGCGATTCCTGACAGCAATCTTCGAAAACTCATTGCCAGTCTTGCCGCCGATGATCAAACGGATCTGACCATCATCAGCGGACGCGACAGTAGTTCGCTCAACAGTTGGTTTGGTGACCTTCCGGTGAACCTGGTCTCCGAGCACGGTGCCAGCATTCGTCCCAAACATAAAACCTGGCAGCATGATCCGGATATCGATCAGACGTGGAAGGCATTCATCCGGCCCATGCTGGAATTGTTTTGCCAGCGCAGTCCCGGTGCTTTCATTGAAGACAAGATGCATACGCTCGTCTGGCACTACCGGAACGTGGAAACCGATCTTGGTTTTATTCGCTCCCGTGAACTGCTAGATAACCTGCATCACCTGGTGCGCAATGCCAATCTTCACATCATCGATGGAAACAAGGTGATCGAAGTAAGAGTGTCGGGTATTGACAAGGGCGTAGTGACGAAAAAGTTACTGGAGGAAGGTCAGTATGACTTTGTCATGGCGATGGGTGATGATAAGACCGATGAGGATATGTTTCGGGTGCTGGTCGATAAAGCCTTCACGATCAAGATCGGTTCAGGGCATACCATCGCGCAGTATTATTTGACTGATCAGCGCGAGGTACTGGGTTTGTTGAATTCACTGGTGGGTACCACCGTATCGTTGTAGTTTTTTTATCTTCTCTCAGTTTACCGTTTTGCTTCGCCTTTACTTCATTGGGGGTTAGCGATTGTTCATCAGATCCATCATCAGGTTAAAGGCATCTTTGGAAGAAGGACTGTTGAGCTTTAGGGGTTTGGTGATGAATCCGGACACACCGAATTTTTCGGCTTCGATTTTATCGGCTTTTTCATCGGAGGTGGTCAGGACAAATATTTTGATCCGTGACCATTGTGGCTCTTTCCGGATGGCTTCGATCAATTCAAATCCATTCATCTTTGGCATGTTCAGATCGATCAAAGCAATGTCGGGGAAGTTTAATGTTCGCTCGGTTTCCCGCAGGACGTCGAGTGCTTCTTCACCGTTTCGTGCGACACGGAGCCGGCACAGAATGTTTCTTCGGTCGAGTGTTCTTTCAACTTCGGTCTGGTCGAGTTTGTCATCTTCAACCAGGAGTATATTTACAATTTGCATCATACCGGTTTTGTTTTAGGCCAGGTAAAAGAAAAGACAGTTCCCTTGCCGGGTTCAGAGGACACGCGGATGGTCTGGCCACGTTCGTCTAGGATTTTTTTAACGATCGCAAGACCTATGCCCACCGACTCAAGCACATCACGTTCCTGGAGTGTTTGAAAGATGATAAAGATGCGGTCATGATAGGCTTCGTTGATTCCGGGACCGTCATCTTCGACAAAGAATGTGTAGTAATTTTCTTCCGGCTGATAATAGACCTTGACCATGCCTTCGTCCTTGTTATGGTATTTGAAGGCATTCACGATCAGGTTCGTGAATACCTGTTGCAGGGGAATGCGCTCGGTATAAAGGGTTGGCATACCTGGCTGAATGTGATAGATAATATTTTTATGATTTGAAATATCTCCCCGGATTTCTTCCAACATCACCCGCAGATCGACAACTTCGAGCTTCCGGTCTTCACGCCCGGCCCGCGCGTAGGAAAGGATTGCTTTTAACAAATTCTCGGCTCGTGTTATCCGGCCTTTGATGAGTTCCAGATACTCGTTCACTTTTGGAGGCAAGGCAAAGCTATGGTCTTCTTCGATCCAGGCGATCACGTTGTCAATCCCCCGCAAGGGTGCTTTCAAGTCGTGCGAAATAATATGCGCAAACTGATCGAGCTCTTCCTTTTGTCTTTTTAACAGCGGAATAGAGGAACGCAGGATCGCCGCCATTTCGTTAAGCGCACCGGCCAGTTGACTTAGCTCGTTTTTACCTTTGTCGGGCAACGACACAGCGTAATCGCCGTGTGCGATGGCGTTGGCCAGTCTGACCATCCGCACAATGCGGGAAGAAATATACTGGGCAATAAAAATGGCGATGGCGCTTCCCAGGATAACGGCGAAAGCCGTGAGGTAGATGGAGATCTTTCGTGTATTCTGAACGGATGCTGCCAGCGTTTCCTGGCTGCTGGCGCGGAACCCATATTCGTAGTTTGAGAAATCAGAGAATTTACTTTGAAGACTTCGCTGTACATCTTTATCCAGGCCGTTGACAATCTTCTTTTGATACAGTTCTAAAAATTCCTCCCGGTCTTCCCGCGAAGGACCTGCATTTTTTTTAGCCTCCAGCATGGGTTGGGCAAATTCCTCCATCCAGTATTTTTCGAGTTCCCGAACGTCATCCAGTATTATTTTCTGATCGGACTGCGGCGGGACAAGTTCGTTGAGTTCGGCAAGAATCTGTTTGTTCTCCACGTATGCCGAATCGAACATCTGGATCAGGGAACCATCGTTGGTAAGCAGATAACCCTTCAGGCCGCTGACCATATTGAGGAAATTCCGTTGAAACCGGTTGCTGTGTCGGACAATCGTAGAGGAGCGATCAAACCTTTCCGCGTTCTCGCTTACCTGTTGGTATTGCCGGTAGTTGATATAGGTAGTAACTGAAAATAGAAAGAGTATGCTAAAGAAGCTGATCAGGATAATGGACGAAATCTTCATCTTTATTTATGTTGAAGGTGATGCTTGCCTGATCACCGGTTTACATTCCAGATATTGAACTCCAGCTCGTTGAGCTTGCGATCGTTGTCTGTGTCTCCCAAGTAGAACATTCCCAGGGCAAGTTCAGTCCTGGATATGCTCTTGTCACCGTCAGTGTCCCAAAGGGAAGAAAGATTGCTGGCCGCAGCCAACTTTGAGAACTCGCTTTGGCTCACACTTCCACTGTGGTCGGTATCCCAATCGGCGAAGGTGTTCCGGTACATATTGAAGAAAAACGGTTTTATCTTTTCATCAAGCTCGGGTTGACTGAGCTGATGGTCTTTGTTGGCATCCAGCGAAGCAAAAACGCCGTCAAACAACTCCGGATAGGTAGCGGAATTACCGTAGCTCCATTTGCTGAAGTAATCGGTACGCACATAGGTGTTGACAAACTCTTGTTGATCCAAAAACCTGTCATGATTGCCATCCCAGTCTCCATACAGCATGAGCGTGGATCTTGATGTGGCACAGGAAAGTAAAAGTATGGTTATCAGAAGCGGTGACATGTTTTCCATAGTACCGGTATTTTAATGAAACATCAGTGCTTGATATCATAGTTACGATGTTTGGCCACGCGACCCGGTTAGACCGATATTAAATCGAGTATAAATCGAGATTAAATCCAGGATTAACGTCACATTTCAGGCTAGTTTTAACGGTTTTCTCGCAGATGTGAGAAGGCAAGTTCTTATATGATCAGCATCCTTCAGTTCCCTTTGGTATTCCTGCGTCAGAAACTTTCCGAGCGGAATTTTCTCATTTTGTCAGCTGTCCTGGTGGGGCTTTCGTCCGGCCTTGCCGCCATCGTCCTGAAATACCTGGTGCACCAGATCGGCGTGATGGTAACGTACGCGCGCAAATCGGATGAGTTTTTTATCCTGACAATCTTCCCGCTGCTGGGACTTTTGATTACGGTTTTTTTTGTTCGCTATTTTCTCAATGACAATATCAAGAAAGGAAGTGCCGAGATCGTGTATCGCATTGTCAAGAAGTCCAGTCTCATTCCCTTCCGGGATATGTATGCGCACCTGGTCACCAGCGCATTTACCGTTGGCTTCGGAGGCTCACTCGGTCTTGAGTCGCCCATGGTCTCAACCGGGTCGGCTATCGGATCAAATTATGGAAACGTCAACCGCCTTTCCTATAAAGAGCGAACGATACTGCTTGCTTGCGGAGCGGCTGCCGGAATTGCGGCAGCATTCAATTCACCCGTAGCCGGAGTGCTTTTTGCCGTGGAGGTGCTACTCACGGATGTGGCGGCCTCGGCTTTCATCCCGCTTATCATCTCGGCTGCCTGCGGGGCATTACTTTCCAAGATCGTGCTTGCCGAAGGAGTTACACTTGCATTCTCATTGAAACATCCCTTTGATTACAACAATGTGCCGTACTATGTAGTGCTCGGCATTTTGTGTTGCGTGATCTCCCTCTGCTATTCGAAAGTGTTCCATTTTATCGAACATCGTTTTGGAGGAGTAGAAAACAAATGGGTTAAAGTCCTGGTCGGTGGATTGATGCTGATGGGGATTATCTGGGTTTTTCCTCCACTCTTCGGGGAAGGTTATGAAGGAGTACGAATGCTGGAGAGCCGCAATGCGTCGGGATTGGCTGAAGGGAGTTTACTGGATGGTACTATTGCATCGGAAGGATCACTGCTGGTTTTTATCGGGGCATTGATCTTTTTTAAAATGATTGCAGCTGCCATCACCGTGGGAAGCGGAGGTAACGGAGGTAGTTTTGCACCGTCACTGGTTGTGGGGTCGTACCTGGGATTTCTTTTTTCACGGGTGGTCAATATTTCCGGGTTGTCGAATCTTCCGGTGAGTAACTTTACGCTGGTCGCAATGGCCGGAATTCTGAGCGGTGTCTTCTATGCGCCATTGACCGCGATATTTTTGATTGCTGAAATTACCGGTGGATATCACCTGATGATTCCGCTCATGATTGTTTCCTCGTTGAGTTTATCCTTTGTTCATTTTTTTGAACCAGTATCCATGGAAGGTAAAAAACTGGCGAGGCTGTTAAACACCACCGTGGAGACACGCGACAAATTGCTCTTAAGTCGTCTTGATCTTTCAGATCTTATTGAAACAAATTTTGCGCAGGTACCTAAAGATGCCATGCTGTCGGATCTTGTCAAACTGATTGCATCCTCAAAGCGGAATTTATTTCCTGTGGTTGACAAGGAAATGAAGCTGATCGGCATGGTGCACCTGGACAAGATTCGTAACGTCATCTTCGATGCCGCGCAGTATGACCTTGTGCCGGTAAAGGATCTGATGAATAAACCGGATGCAGTTGTTGAGCTGGATGAGAATCTCCACGAGGTTTTGCTGAAATTTGATCAGACCAATCAATGGAATCTGCCTGTCGTCGATGACGGCGTTTACCTGGGAATTTTATCAAAGTCTTCTATTCTCACGAGGTATAGGAAAGAGTTAATGGAGTCGTAGTGTTACCATCCTTGCCTCATCACTTGGCTTCGATAACCTGGTCGAATATTAATACTGAATCTATCTCCATCCTGAAAACCCTGTTTTTGAGTGGCCCTTTTAGAAACTTCATGTACTGAATCCTGGCTTTTTTTGACAACAAAGTATCAAGCCCGGGCGGCTGAAAAGATGTATAGGACTTGAACCAAAAGTACTGGTGAGCCTTTATTCTTACCGGCATCAACATGCCTAAGGTACCTGGAGAAGAACTCGTGCGCGCGGTAAGAGCGCGTCGCGAACTTGCTCAAGCGATCATTTGTGTACTCTCCACGTCTATGTCGGAAGCCAAAGAAAAGGAACTCAAAAATCTGGGAGCGACCTTCGTCTTTAAAAAACCTGTTCATTATCCGGATTATAAGACCATCCTGGAAAAATTATTTTCTCGAAAGTCTGAAATCGCCGGTAATGACGGCCTTTAGCAAAGCTATATACTGGGTACCAGGTAGTAGATCAGCAACACTCCCACCAGGATTATAGCCAGTGTAAAAATCATGGCAGTCTTCGATGTCGGTTCATAGGTGTGATGAAGCAACTGTCGCTCAACACGCTTGTAGCGAATGAACGAAAACAGGGACATTAATACACCGATGATGACCAGCGTGAGACCAAGTACACCCGAGTGCCCATGTTGAGGAAACACAAAGGACGCACTTTTATCTCCGGCAATGAGGGCGATCTGTTTGACAAACAAAGCAAATTTCACCACCACAAATCCAAAGGCCATGATCGCGATACTCGTGCGAATCCAGGCCAGGAACGTCCGCTCATT
>DASXWH010000229.1:0-15337 GCA_036503775.1 Ohtaekwangia sp. | reverse complement strand
AGATGATAGTTTAGGAGTGGCATAAGGCAGAATATCAGCAATAAACTTCAATTTATCCGCTGGTTTAAGCTTGTCGAAAGTCTCCTGTATGTTTTCAGTGTTTCGTTCAAGGAAATCAACAACAGCTTGTTTGACCTTTGCTGAGGCATTTGATGCAGCTCCTTTAGGCTTCCCCGGATTTCCTGCTCCAAATCTGCCTTTCTCATCCCTTCCCGAATTATTACCGTTATTTTCGGCTTCCATACACGCAATTTAAAAATTTTTAATCATTTCGAAAACAGTTTAAAGCACCCGTATTGAATCCCCGTCCAAAGTGTAAAGGCAAGTACTGACCACCAGTTAATACCGAAGATGCCGAAAGCAAAGCACCATTTCATGAGCATTTGCGCTAAATGGTAAAAATCTGGCGGAAGGTTGGTTTGTCTGTGTTCATTTCTTGGGGGTTATTGAATCAATGGTTTCTAAAAATGAGTCGTAAAGCCTTACAGCATATTCATATCTCATTTCCTTTCGCTGTTTCTCTATCTCTTCACGGAGGGAGGATTTGATGAATTCTTGACCATCTGCAAATCCTTCCGCGTACTCTTCATCCGTAAATTCTTCAGCCTGGCTTTCTTCGGGTTCAGGTTGGGGAATTCTATAGATGCGGGTTTCATTTACTTCTAAGGAATGTTCAGGCCAACTCATTAACTTTTTACCATCCAAGAATGTGAAGGCTTCGTTCTTTTGATACCACTGGCCAATAATCCAAAATCCACCTGCGGGCCTGATCCAATAGTAACCATCCTCACGAACGGCTTTCGTCTCAGTCTTTACTAAGCGGATGACTTTTTTACGCCTATCTTCCGGGAATCGGTTGTACATATCTTCATGAGTTAGGACCCATTCACCTGTAGATTCTTGAATAATACATTCCTCCTTAAACTCGTATCCTTCTGGTAGATCGAATAGGTCTCCGGGTTTTACTGGATTAAGTATTCTTGAAGACTTTTTGGGTCTGTGTGTAACAAGTCCTGTTATTTCGCTGACATGAAATCCAGCATCCTCCGGGTTAACGATCTCTAAACTGTTAGACTTGCAGGATTCGAGGGTTTCACGCCATTTTCTCTTTTTAACATCGTTGCTCAGTGATGTTAGATTCCAGTTAGGCTCTTCGGGTAATCCTCTAATCCCCCAGAATCCGGTTGTACCTTCCTTGGGGGAGTATAAAATCTTGTTGCTCATTCTTTAATGTCCTTCAGGGTTCAACTTAATGCTATTGTTACAAAGACTAAAACTATGACAGTACCTATCATAAATCCAGCTATAAAGCCAGATATGAAGGAATGTGTTTTATGCTCTTTTAGTGTTTTCATAATTCTTCAGGGTATAAACAAAGTCCTCAATTCTCTTTAGTGGGGGATTAACTCCCAATTGTTTAAAAGTGTTGAGGGAAGGATTCGAACCTCCATTTGCAGGGTTGGACTATCTCACCGTATATCTACGATTACCCACCAACTTTCGTATCACTGCAATCTGATGGCCTATCAAGCGTCTACCAATTTCGCCACCTCAACATATTTTATAAAGAACCGAAGAGCAGACAGGGCTACCAACTATCACGGTTCTCATTGTCTTTACAATCCTTTTTGTTTTTTAAGTTGCTTTACTTTTTCAGAATAGGTTTCGATCAGTTCCAATATCTCGTGACGCATAAATTTTTGCAATTCCCGACCGCGTTGCTCAAGCTGAGTAACGGTTGAAAGTCCGTATGTGCTTACCATCTTTTCGCGGTACTTCTTTTCATGCTGAAATGGATCTTCAAATTGATTAGTATCTTTAGTTGTAGCGTGTACGTTCATTTGGTCGTACCTAGTTGTCATTGCTGCCCTGTGAATATAATGTGCCGCGTCTGAATCCCTCCACCAAACACGCTCACCAGTTACAAAGCAAGTCACAGTCCCTTTATCATCGCAATCCCGCAAACGGATGAACTCTGAGAATACAGTATCCAGCTTCTTTATCAGAGTTGAAAGGCTGTCAGGTTTTGATTTGGTGCGGATCATGCTCGATTAATTTGCCGTGACTTTTTAGTAATACGAAGGCGTGTTTTGCGTTTCTTCCACTCCTTACGGGTCATCGTTGCTGGTTTAGACGCTGGCTTTCTGTATGCTGGCCTGTAATCTTCAGGAACATTTGAAGCTCCACCGCCTAATCCAGCCAACATTGCACCCATTGCTAAAATTTGCGCTGCTTTTCTCATATCCTATTTTGTTTTAAGCCTTTACAAAACTACCTCTAGGCCGGTACTCCTTCTGTCCCTACTGCAAGGTCTCATTACGGGCAGACCTTCCCGGCCTATTTTGTCCTCTCCCCTTAGAGGTATCGGGGCATATTCAGGTATTTGTTGCAAAGTGTCAACGTCTTTTCCGCGTCCAGTACTCACCCGTTGATTAGATGCCCATACCTAAATGTCTTTAAGCCTTTACAAAGAGAGCCTTAGCGGATTCTTTGGATTCAAGGGAAATACCATGAATGTCGGCTAAGACATCCAAAACTTTCATCAATCCGTTGAACATATATTCATCAAGACCACCTCCAAATTCAGCCGTTTCAAAAGCATATTCTATTTTCATAAGATCTTCAAGGGAATATCCGGTTGAATCAATTTGTTCTTTAGCAACACCTGTATATTCTTCTTTAGTGAAGAATTTAGACACGGAGCGACCCATAACACAAGTAGAAAATACATTAGACCAACCTGTGTTTTTTGCCCAAGACGCATGATATGGTTGATTCTTCCAAATCAAGTCTCCATCTACTGCTTTTACATACTCAAACCCCATATTACAGGCAACAATATTACCTACCGCACAAGCGTGGCAATTTTGATGTTTCAGGGTATCATTCAAATACGCCTTTACTAAAATATCAACTGTGTTCTGAAATGTTGCACTCATACTATATTCTTTAAAGGTTAAAGTGATCTAAAAAAGTGCGGAGGGTGAGATTCGAACTCACAACAATCTGATCTTGATTGCTCTTTTTCGGGCCTTGACCCTAAGCGTCTACCAAAAGTTTCGCCACCACCGCAATAATTATTGGTTGTCTTCAAATTTCGTTTTCTTAGTTAGGAGGTCGCGAACCAGTTAGTTTAGACACCGCCATCCGTACCTCCGGTATATTTTCAGCCATGTGCGGCATCCATACCAACTAAAACTTCCTGATCATAACGGAAGTCAATAGCATCTTTCGCAATTTCGCGAACCCTGGCCATACCACCCAAACCGTCTATAATTGACTGTTTAGCGTAAAAACCAACCAAAACGGCCTTTTCCTTGGGGTTTATCTTCTTTCTACCGAGTTTCTGTTTCTTCTTAGCCATGTACAAATGTAGTATTATTTAACGTATCACAAAAAATAATTTAAAATATTTTTCATCGAATTGTTTTACATATCGTAAAATGTACTACCTTTACATCAACACAAACAAATAGAACATGAAAACAGCACCAGTTTATAAGGAGGTAAAATTTAAAGGCCCAATAGGTCATATATCGGCCTTCGTTTGCGAAGAGCTTAACCACGCAATATTCTCTTCTGTGTATGCAGTTGAGGCTGTTAGCCTTTCTCGTGAGATGCTGAAACTATCAACTGAATTTATCCTGCTGAATTGGGTGTATGACCCTAAAATGTATCGTGAAATTAATCGCAATCCTAATACTGTACGCGCATGAACCGAAAAGCATTGATCAAATCAAGAGAGGCTGATTTAGCCTATGTTAAAGAACGTCTCACAGAAAAAGGCTATCGTGAATTCCTTGCCTATGCGGTTAGTCATGATAGAGTTAACTGGCAAAATTTCGAACGAAAATCAGTAAAACCATGAACACCAACGAAAACAACTCCGGCACCCTTAAGTTCTCTAAACCAACTCCTAATTTTCCTAAAGGAGGAGAGGAAATTAAAGATGGTGAGTTCGTCAGTTCTGTAAAGGAAAAAACAAAGCACACGCCCGGGCCTTGGTCATTCAATGAACCATCAGGTTCTATTGATTCACTAGATTCAAATGGACATACTGAAAAGATTCTTTTTGATGTTCGTAAATCCAATTGGCGGAGTATTTCAGAAGATGAACACAAGGCCAACGCCCGTCTTATCGCTTCCGCTCCCGACCTCTTAAAAGAGAATCAGGGACTAAAAGAGTCGATTGAATTCTGGAAAAAAGCATACAATGGAGAAGAGGCACAGTCTGCACAACTAAGAGAAGGTTTGGTAAATAGCATCAAAGAGAATCAGGAACTGAAAGCCGAACTACAAACATTAGCCGAACTTTCTGGTAATCTCATGAAAGCAATGGAGCAACGTCAGTTTTTCTTTGAAGGTTATGCAAATGGTAGCGCATCCATTTCAGAGTGCAATGAAGCTGCCAGCAATGAATCTAAAGCCTATTCAAATCTTTGGAACTTCTTAAAAAACGAAGGACTATGAGAACAATGCCAATCACTTCAGACAGAAACGACCCTATCTACCAGGAGAAGACCAAATGGAGCAAAGAAGTATTAGGAGAACCTTGCACAGATGATCGCTCTGAAGACTGCATGGTACTTGGAACTTACAGGATAGCCGAAAACACAGTTGACTTTGATGTTGACGATTTCAGACTCGTTCCTATCTCAGACGGCTATGAACCTCTTTATCCTTCTAAGGAAGTAATGCATGAGATTATAAGAGACTTACTTAAAGAAAGACACGGACGTAATGTAAATTTTGTATGAGAACAATCTGGAAATTCAAACTGCAAACTACGGATGAACAACAAATACTAATGCCGAAGGGGTCGGAAATTCTAACCGTACAAATTCAAGATGGCGAGCCTTGTTTGTGGGCCATGATACCGCACACTCCTGATGAAACAGAAAAACGGTATATTGAAATATTTGGTACGGGTAATCTGATAACATCAAATGGCCCACGTAAATACATTGGTACATATCAACTGCGCGGAGGGGCATTAGTATTCCATGTGTTCGAATACTTAGGACTCTAACCCCCTGACGTAACACTAACCTTTTATAAAACTATGAGACGAATTTATTTTATCCGTATCCCCGGCTCCCCTACTCAGTGGATAACTACAAGCTGTATAAAGGCTATGGAGTTCACCCACTCCTTTGGAACTATCGGGTTCAATCTCTTTTCCAAGGTGGAGAAGACTGAAGAAATAGACTACATTTTACCTATTTAAAACATGGCAGAATTCATTGTAACATTCGGACAAAAGTATCGGAATGAACCTCATCCAAAGGTAAAGTACGCTGATCCCGATGGATATTTACTAATCCTTTCACCTGACTACAAAACAGCGCGTGAGGCAGCATTTCGTGAACTTGGAGAACACTTTTCAACTATGTATGAGAAGGAGGAAAAGTATACACAGTATTTCCCTAAAGGAGCATTACACACAATCAGTACATATCACCTTTGAATCATGAGCGACACACAAGCTACACAGCAACTAACAGCGCCAACACCTTCGGACCTTATTGCACAGGCCATTGAAAAGGGATTGGATGTACAAGCTTTAGAAAAACTTATGGACCTTCAGGAGAGGTGGAACGCTAACCAGGCGCGAAAACTTTTCTTTGAAGCATTCACAGCTTTTCAGAGTGAGCCTATCGACATCCGTAAAACTAAGGCCGTAGAATTTAATCAGAAGGTTCAATACCATTACGCGCCACTAGCTGACATCACTAGGCAGATTGGTAAGGCATTGAAGGATCATGACCTTTCTTATCGTTGGGAAATACAGGATAACGAAAAGGAAATTAAAGTCACTTGTTTGGTATCTCACATTGCGGGGCATACCGAAAGAACAACAATGACCGCCACGCCTGATACAAGCGGATCAAAGAACGCAATACAAGCGAGGGGTAGCGCTATAGAATACTTGAAGCGTTATACCCTGATAGGAGCCCTCGGGATAAGTACGGCCGACTCTGACATTGACGGCCGACTTCCCGACCTTGATGTAGATAAACTACATAAACAGTACATGGATCTTTTCAACCAGATCGTACAGAAGGACCCGGATAAACGTTCCCTGATGGACCCTGACAACTGGAAAGAAAGAACCCCTGAAATCTATTTAAAGGCCATAGGGAAGGCCCGGCAAATATTGGCTAAACTGGTATCATAATGAACGAAGAAGTATTTTTTGAGGACCTGTTGCACCCTGAGCGGGCAAAGCAACACATAGCACAAGGCACAGAAGAATGGGACAGGATGCGTATAGGTCGGTTCACTTCTTCTGAAATGTGGAAGTTGTTAACTAACCCAAGATCAAAAGCGGATCAAGAGGCTGGCAAACTTTCAGAAACAGCACTTACCTACATCCAGGTAAAGGTAGCCGAAACGATCACCCAGAAGCAAAAGGAAAACTCATACGCTTATCCGCTTGTTTATGGCAAGGAGACAGAGCCACTAGCTATTGAATATTTCTGCGAAAAGACTGGCTTTATTCATGAGTCTATCGGGTTTGTTCCTTTCGGTGAACATGCGGGCGGATCACCTGACGGAATAATAAACGACATTGATATTCTTGAAGTGAAATGTCCTTTTGCAATTGATACCCAGGTAGACTATTTGATGCTTACAGATCAATGGGACCTTAAAAGAATCTTCCCGGAATACTACTGGCAGGTACAAAGCAATTTACTTTTCACTGGTAAAGAGAAAGGGCATTTTGTTGCATACGATCCGCGCTATCCAGATGATAAAAAACTGGTCCACTTAATTGTGAAGCCAATAGCTGAAGACTTCGACAGAATCACAAACGCCATTGCAAAAGCAGTGGAGGAGAAACTAAAAATTCTTAACTTACTATCACATGCCTAGAAAATCACCGCAACATTTACCACGCATTAAACAGAACACGCATGAAACACCGCATAGAAATAATCTTTATCCTTGTCATCTTCGGAATTGGTTTAGTCACCTTTTTCGGGGAGCAGATAGATAGAGTAATGCAGGAAGTAGCTAAATTTATTTTGTTCCTTCCTCCGATAATAGCAGTGCCTCTTTGTATAATCGGACTGGCTATAATAGGAACATGGGCAGTGATAAGATCAAGTCGTAACCACTGGCCTAGTGATACAGAGTTTCAGAATGAAGATAAGTTGCCACACTCTGAAGATTGAAATATGAAAGAAGTAACCGAATCATTCAAAGATACTGCTGTTGAAATCCGCGAAGAACGTCAACAAGAGAAACAAATTAAACTCATCGGAAAGCAAAGGAAAATTCCTGGACTTACACTATGGGAGTTTAACGAAAAAACCAAAGAACTGAAGCCAGCTACATTCAAGCCAACCGCTGTTTTTATTTCATCTTCACTTACCAGCACGGATACAACACGAACGTACAAATGTGTGGTGAATGAAAATTGCCTATACTTTCAGGCCTTGAACGAATCAAATGCACGTAAGAAACTGATAAAAGCTAAACTACTTTGAGAACCCGCCTGTCCGTCTACGCCTTCATAGTTGCTATTATTTTGAGCGCGGCTTTCTGGATGTGGATACTTTAAAATTGGTTTCTGGATATACGATAAATTGAAATGAAAAACACAATGGAAAAGACAATTACGATAACAGTGAAATGTTTGGAGGAATGTACTGAGGCGCAGCTTGAAGAATTTCTCAGGTTCGAACTAGGTGATAGCGCAAGCATGAAAATGGAAAATCCACTAAGCGGTTTTGACCTTCGTTCTGCTTGTGACACTGTCTATTTTTCAATCGATTAAAAGACACTATAAACAAAACACTTTATGAACCTGATACTGCAACGATACAGCGACAACCGGGAATCAACACAAGGGATACTTTACAGAGTCATTCCATACGGAGAAACAAAGAAGATCCAATTCATGGGGCACATTCTGGAAGATGAACACCGGGACGAAAAGGTAATGAAGGAAACCAGGATACCGGCAGGCCTTTACCCTGTGGACTTCAATAAAGCTGAAACCCCGCTTACTCTGAAGTACCGTGCTAAGTTCCCGTCTTTCTTTACCTTCCACCTGGAAATCAAAAACATCCCTAATTTCAAAGGTGTTTACATGCATGTCGGAAATACTGACGATGACACGGAAGGCTGCCCGTTAATGGGCGATACAGCTAATAACAACACTATCGGGCCCGGTTCAATCGGAGGCAGCACACAAGCCTTTATACGCAATTACAAGCTGATTGCTGACGCTTTGAATTCAGGGGATAAGGTATTCATTGACGTTCGGGACGAAAACAGATTGTTTTAATATGACCCATCGCCGCTACTCCCAACCTATACTGGTAGTCTCAGAGACTAAAACACCTAAATCAGGGCTGGATTTCGTGTTCTCTGATAACCTGGATCACTGGATGATCAGCCAGAACGTTAGCGCTGTAGCTAAACAGAGGGCAAGAGACAGGGCGAAAGCACAATTCAATGGACGCAAGAAATCGAAATAGGTGCCCTTCTGTAAAGAAGATCATTTTCAAGCGTAGCCGTAATAACATGGCTAAGGTTTTGAACCATCTTCAAATCCAGCTTAAGCGAACGCCTGAAGCAGATTTGAACATGCGCGACAAACTGATAAGAAAAATTGAACTGTTAAAAATTATCCGAATTGAGATGAAACAATTAATGCGTGAACTTTGAAGTGTCGAGGATTTTTAGTTAGTTCGTGATATAATTATTCGCAAAGTTATTTTTAGGGATTAGCTTTGCGGGTAAGGTTGAATGAAGATTTCAAAACCTTCTTAAACCCGAACCCGATGTTCCCTAAGCATCGGGTTTTATTTTTTATGACAGACCCAGCTTTCCTTTTTTATCCGGGTGATTACTTAAGGGATACTCAATGCCTCAGCGAACAGGCTCAAGTCGCATATGATCGTATCATGTGTGAACATATGAGGAACATATGTATAACACAGGCTCAACTCGATTTCTTCACAAAGCGGTTAACTGCTGATCAAAAATCTGAGCTTATGATGATTTTGCGCCCAGTTAATAATGGTTTTTGTATTCCTTGGGTAGTTGACAGTATCACTAAAAGACGCGAATACAGTGAATCAAGAAGGAAAAACAGAGAATCAAAAGGCAAAAAGGAATCTCCAAAAGCAAAAAACATATCTTCAACATATGTTCCTCATATGGAAAATGAAATTGTAATTGAAGATGAAATAGAAAATAAATTAAAAGGAGCGTTCGATGAAATTTATCTGGAAGCTCAAAAAATGAAATGGCCTCACCTGGATTTCATGTTCGAGTTCCGGACGTTCTGCGAAAAGGTCAGAGGTTCACCGGATCACTACGCCAATCACGATACCAGTGGGCTACGTCTCGCGCTTCAAAGCCAGTTAAGAAATTCAAAAGGAAAAGTAAATGGACATTCAAAAAACGGAAAACAATCTACCGAAGAGCTTGCAACCGCTTTTGCACTCAGAGTTCAACAAGATGCTGCAAGCAAACAATTTTCAGGGGGTGGCTAATAGTTTACCATCAACAGTAAAAGCCGCAACGAAAGAACCACCACTGTGTGATGTTATCCGGGTGTGTGGAAAGTCGGCCGTGATACGTTACATCGAATTTGAGCTAATCAAAATGAATGCCCTGATTTCGGTAGGGAACAAACTGAACGATTCACAAGTGCAATTTATAGCGACACAGATGATTGAATTCTTCCCCAATGAATCGCTGGCAGATTTTAAACTATGCTTTCAACGCGGGACTATGGGGCAGTACGGTGATATATTCCGGATGGATGGTATTGTTCTCAGGAAATGGATGGAGCAGTACTTGGATGAAAAATACCAGGTGATCGAGCAGGAGCTAATGGCAGAGAGGGACACCACGCACCCACAGCAAAAAAGTGAATTGAATGTTTACCAGTATTGGATGCAGCACAACAACCTGAAAGAAGGCGTAAAGCCGGTGCCCCAGATAAGCGATGAAAGTATTTTAACTGAAGGCCAAAGCGAACCGCCAAAGAAGAAAGGCACAAGCTGGCCGGTATCAACGCCAGAAAAACAGGCCGAAATTCAGGCAAAGATTGAACTAGGCCGGAAGATTCACGAACTTAGCAAGATCCACCCCGGAAAGGACCTTGACGAATTAAAGGCCATGGTCGAAAGTGAAAAAGGAATTGTTTAACCCCTAAATAGAATGAGACACGAAATTACTTTAAAGCGTGAATCAGGTGAAAAGGTGAAAATAGATGTTACATTAGGCATAGATCACCGTGATTTTTATTGGAAAATAGATGTTAGCATTTGTGCCCCAAGGAAGCGAACATTTATTTATTTGGTGAACACTAATAGTTTCGAATATAGAAGGCTTGATGTTATGGATCGCGATTCTTTCAGAATGAAAGAATTTTTAAAATACGTTACCAAGGAAGAAATTCAAATAGCCTGCCTAGAACTGAAAGAAAAAATAATGATACCAGATTGTAACCCCTAAATAACCAAGATATGAAATCACTTGAGACAGAGCCAAAAAGAAAATATCTTGAGGTATTGACTTTTGAAGACTCTAAGGTAGTTAAAAGAATTGATGTAACAAGTAAATCGAATAGGGAAATAGAATTGATTGAAAGAGGCATGAATAGAAATATGAACCATGATCTTTACTACACATCAGTAACTGGATCAGAAGAATTATTAACTGAGTTTTGACCCCCTAAATGGGCTGAACAGGCCAAATAAGATGAACTAAATAAGTAACTACTAACTAAACATTTTAAATTTTGAGCGATGGAAGGAAACTATTTACATAAAATGAATTTTTGGCAACGATTGCATTCTTTCGTAGAAAATGTACAAGTTAATGACGCTTGGTCAGAAGAAGAAAAAGATGTAATAATTAACATCTGCAAAATCGAAATAGATCGAAACAAAACCAATAATAAAAATGAAACCAGCAATTCACAAATGCAACGATAAGGGTTTTATCTTATGTAGAACTAGAAAGGTTGATAATATTTACATTTTTGGTTCACAAAACGAATCAGAAATAACTTGTAAAGTATGTAAAGCTGGTGGACAAAGTAACTTTAGAAAAACCAAACGACCATTAAATATGACAATATCGAATGACCTATCAAAGCTAATTGACTGTGTAAATTACGAAGTTAACTATGTCGATTATGAAAAAGATCAATATACCGTTCCTGTAATATTGACAAGGGAGCGTGCAGAAAAAATTTTGGATGATCGTTCCATAAAAAAAATAAGATTTACTCCAATACTTGGGGCGTACATGAGTTTTGAGTTTGAGCCATTTAATCTTGTTATGACTAATGAAAATTATTCTTTGAGCGCGGTGGAAAAAATTTAAAATGTTTTACTTACTGAACCATATTGATAACTACTTACCTCAACGGCCTGTAATGTTATTGTAAAATGTATATAAATATGACTAAGGTTAAGAAACTAAACTGATAACAAAAGGTATGGGACGCGTAACACTTGGGCCGGGATATTTGATTGATGAAATGGATGGTGACTTCATTTGTCCGATCTGTGAATGCCCAAACAAAGGAGAAGATTGGATGGATAAATTTCACAAACTAAAAAATCCATTAGGTAAGATAAAATGCAAGGGATGTAAAAGGAAGCTGAATGCAACTTTTGACTTGTCTGGCAATGCTGTAATTTGGGAGTAGACTTTAAAAAATAAAAGGTATGGAGACAACGAAACCGGAACTTGATAGCGATTACAAACTAATTCCGATGTCTGAAATATCAGATGAAGCCCATGAAATAGCCGTGCGATGGATAGAGAATTATGAACCCTACGGATCTTTAATGCCTGAGATTGCACAGAAACACAAATTGGCCAGCGATTTTATGAACTTCGCGAGGCGCTACCACGAAAAAATGATTAAGAAATAGTTTGATTACTCACCCTTGTAAAAGATATGACACACGAAGAAAAAATTAACTACATGAGGATAGCCGCTGGAATAGCCGGTTATTCCTTTGACACGAAAAACCTGGATATGCTTGTTTCTCTTTACGAATTGGTGATTGAGAAGCAAGGCGAAACGGACCTTAAAACGGTATGCAAAATTGAAACGGAGGTAAAAGACCGGGCTAACGTAAAGTCCCGTAGCGAATTACTTGATAAGGTTTCCGAAAAAGTATGAAAACTACTCTCCCCCTCCTAGCCTTCATTTTGCTGCTTTCCGGATGTGGCCCGGCTTTTAAACTCCGGAGGGCTGAAAGGCTGATAAAGAAAGCCGAATTACTCGGTGCTACTTGGCACGTTGACAGCATCCAGGTAGAAGTGCCCGTAATTCTAAAGGAAATAAGGGTAGATTCAATCTTCCGAGATAAAGTCGGGGATACGGTCGTTATAACTAAAGATCGCCTGAAGGTCACGTATGTGCGTCTACCGGGAGATTCGGTTTTTATCCGGTCCGAAAGTAAGGCCGATACAGTTCATCAGACGGTCACACGGACAGTTCAAAAGGTAATCTACGCCCCTCAAAAGGGTTTAAAACTCTGGCAGTGGATACTTATTGCGCTGGCGGCTGGGTTGATACTTGGGATTTTAATTAAACGATAAATCAATATGGATATTTTGACAATTAATCTTTTTGTAGGATTTTGTACTGGTCTATTCGTTGGAATAATCGTCAGGATTGCTGCTTACAGTGCAGGTAGAAGGAGCACAAAATCACCGACTGTTTCACTAACGGAAATTAAAAATCGTACTCATGCCTTGGGTGAACAAAGAAGCCGAAAAAGCCTATAAGGCTGCTTATTATCAGAAGCATAAAAATTCTGATAGTCTGAAAGAAAGTAGACGAAAGTCTGTTAAGAAGTGGCGATCAAAAAACAAACTAAAGGTTAACAAATATGCTAGGGATACGCGCGACCCAATGAAGTCTAAAGCCCAATGGGAAAAGCACAAAGACAAACACAACTCTATCGGTAGAAAAGAAACCGAAGAATTGTCAGAAAAATACATCATTAAGCAACTCAAAAAAGAGGGCTTTACGATTGAAGATATCCGACAGTATCCGGAATTAATTGATACTAAGAAACAAATAATTAAAACAAAACGATTATGGAACAAATCACGAACATCAAAGAACTCCGTAACAGCCTCAGCGAAAACTATTCGAAAATGAAGGCAAAAAAAATGTCGATATCAGTCGGTAAGGAACTCGCCAACACAGCGGGTAAAATACTCACATCTGTTAAAGTCGAATTGGAGTACAAAGCGATGGTAGGTAATAAGGATGAAATTGATTTCCTAAAGTACTAACCATGACGGCCAGTGAATTATGGGAAAAATACAAATCTGATTTAAAGGAATTACAAGCTAATTGCGGTCACCCTGAAATATCAGATTGGATGGAAGAGCAATGGGCACCAGCACACGGAACCGGTGTTGAGGTTAGGGTATGTAAAAACTGTAACATCACTATTGATCGTAGGGGGATGGTTGAATTTTACGATCCAAACGAAAAATAATTATCAAAAGTGTTGGAATTGTGCTAAATTTGTTTGTCTGTAATCCAGTCTCGTTTTCGTCCCTACAGAGATGTTTAATGAGCAATCTTATCAAATAAAGGCCGGGTTCGTAGTGGTTCACCGGCTTTTTCTTTTTATATTTGGGTTCTAATTAATCTTCATCTATATGAAACGCTAATTAAAATTTTCACAGTCATGACCAAAAGAAAAGCCTTGCATACGTGAGGCTTTTTTACTTAATTCGATTCTCAGTTTTATAAGAAAGAACGATTTAGGTTAGGTCGGTTGAGGGGGCTTTTGGATAGGCGATTCGAAAGCCCTTTCTTTATTTCCGGTAAGTAACAATCCTGTGCTCCTCCAATCGTTCAATATCCTTATCGTGATTGTTTAACCTGGTGTCGTGCACTTTACTGATCGTTGACAGGTCCATCAACATATCTAAAACCCTATCCATAAGTTTGTCTTGCTTTGTGATGTACCGGCCAATAACCCATATCAAGGCGCACCCTAATATAGTTGCCAGCGTGTACCAAAAGTATTGATCAGGATTCGGGATTTGTGACATAAGAATGAATTAATGAGTATGTAATAAAAGCCCCCATGATCACAGTGTAAGATATAGGGATTTCATTTTCAAAGAACATAAAACTAAAATACGTGCCACCGAAATACAATTCATAATCGATCAATTTACCTATATGAAACAGAGCTATTGCCCCGGTTATTCGTTTAAAGTGTGGCATATGATACCAAATTACACAGGCTAAAATTACCCATCTTGCGCGCTCACAAAGGTAATAAACGTGTCCTTCAATTGACAACTCAACATCAGTACGAAGAAGGATATACCCTTTCTTTAGGATGTTGGTTTCAGGGTACAATTTATAGGCATACGTTATCCAGTACGCTATGAACGAACCCCAAATGCCAAAGCGTTTCATCCTGGCAACTTAGGAGGCGGTGGGGGTGGTTCAGTAGACTGTGTGGTTGCTTTAGCCGGAGACGTCCAGACTATTTTGCCGGTCTTTTCATCATACTCACCTGAGTACTTAATTTTCTTTTTCTTTGCTTTTGCCATTACTCCTATGTGTTTTTAAATAATGTTGAATCCTTTTATTTCTTATCGCTCTCTGATTCGACCAGTGCACAAACTTTGTCAATCCTACAGCGAATACAAAGCACGTTAACACAACGAAAACCATTTTGTCCCGGCCTCCTAATCCGGAGTGAATCTTAATACCTCCCCATTTTCAAGCTCTACTTCAAGCTTTTTATCTGGTAGTATAAAGTACGCATTTTTTACTGGAATTTTCGTTACCGGATTTATAGGGTCTGGCTGCTTACCTATTGAATCGAACCACTCCCATAGTCCGTTAGCTGGATTGTAGGCGTAGGCTGCTACACCTCCATGATTAGCTCCTGTGATGGGTTTCCATATAAGTTTACTCCCACCACCAGCCCCAACAAACCAGCTTGTCCATGTCTTAGAACAAAGCGCGAATGAATTTTGTGATGTGTCATTGGTCCCGGCAAACGCATACACAGGAGGTGCTTCAGGAACCCATGCCATGAATCCTTTGTAATTATCGGCCTTCCCTGCAACTGAAGCAAAGGCGGTGATGCCTTTTACATTGTATAGGTAATCCGGATCAGCCCCAGCGCTAAAGGTTGCAATAAAAATTCGTTTCCCCGGATTCTCCGACACTACAAACTTCAAAAAATCCTCACCAATAGAAACTCCATTCCAAGGTTTTTCCCAACCTGATGTGCCTGGTATCAGTCCCATGTAGCACGTTACCTTATCTTGAATTGACGGATAGAATGATTTATAA
>DASXWH010000228.1:0-26823 GCA_036503775.1 Ohtaekwangia sp. | reverse complement strand
AGTCCGCAGGGATCACGAGAGCCCGTGCGGCATGAAGGTGCGTATGAGCTAATCCCTGCGAGTGCACGAGTGAAAGAAAGCAAAGCCCCGACTGTAAGTCGGGGTTTTCACTTTTATGGCGGGACATCATGCATTTCGCATAAATGGCCTCGACAAAAAAGTGAAAACAAGCGGCAGCGCGGCTTTGCTTTCTTTTGGACCTTGTCAAAGCCAGGGATCGCCATTGGCAATCCCCATTTTGCTTTTATGTCACACGGTGGTCCATGCGTTTCGCATGATGGCCCCACCAGAAAGTGAAAACAAGCGCAGCGCAGCTTTGCATCTTTTGGACCTCGTCAAAGCCAGGGATCGCCACTGGCAATCCTCTGCATTTACCTCTGAATCCTGAATCTTCCACATCAGGATTTTTATTTTTCATTCGTGCCCACTTTGACTCGCAGGGATCATGAGAGCCCTGTGTATGGGCCAGTCCTGCGAGTCTGCCTGTCGGCAGACAGGTGCACTTCCGGGGATCGATCCCCTTTTTATTTACAGATGTTCAAGCAGTTGGAAAAGTTTTATCGGGGTTTGAAGTCGTTGTGAATCATGTCAATATTTGAATTTTTATGCCTCTATTTTTTCGTAAAAACAAGGTTTCACTTTTGGACTCGCAGGGATTCAAACCCTTTCAATGAATTGGGAATCTGATAATTGAGTAAATTATTTATCGATCAACTAAATGATTTACGAATATGCAATCAAATTACATTGAGGTCAGTCAGCAGCTCATCAGCGTAAAAACGTGCTATTACAAATCATAATATTGTCATCATCTCAAAACTCTTTTTGATGGTGGCAGTTTCTCAATTTTCCGCGACACGGAACGCACGTGACATTGATTCTTGTTCGGCTCTCCCAATTTGATATTGATTTGCCAAATGTCTCCATTGATTCACTTCGTGACGAATCTCTTTTATGATTTCTTCTGCGCGCGACTTTTTCAAACGAAAATATTCGCAAACACTCAGCGCCAGTTGTAAATCCAGTGCATTGTCATTTTCTGAAATATTCAGTTTCAAACCTGTTCCAGTTTCAATTGGATTCATATCAAATGCCGGTGATAAAATCCATCCCTTCGGAGTTAAAAGAAAGCCGTGATTCCTCAAGTGATCATCAACATTTGAAATGCATATATTAAATACAATTCTTCTCCACAGTTCCTCGAGATCATGATCCACGTCTGCACCATTTTGTTCGAGGAAACCAACGATCTCCAGATAGCTCACACCCTGATGAAAATCAACTCCATCTGTGTACCCAAGCATAGTCATCGCAGACGCAAAATGTATCCGGTCGCCTTCAGATGTTCGGTCAAATCTCTTAGTTAGAAATGTATGATTGTTACCCAGGAACTTTTGTGCACGAGATTCAGCGACTCGAATTCCGGATCTTTCTGCGAGAATGTTCGCGATTATTTCCCATGCTCCGATATTCCTGTTGTCGTTGATGCTTGGAAACTTGGCGATCCAAAGGTGTCCATCAGGATCAACTACACTTGCTTTTGGTCGTGCGCCTCCCAACGAAGAACCAGGTACAATCAGCATCATCAGCCACTTCATGTAATCCGGATCGTCCATCACGTCATCACGCTCGAGTTGCGTACTGGCATGTTCAAGATCTCGCAGGGAAGTCCAAGGGGGAGAAGCCATTTGTCTGTTGTTGTCAAGAAAGTCTCCGTCAGGGTGTTCTTTAAATCGAATTCCGCCCATGCGATGACCATCGAAAACTCCAAGCAAATAATCGGATTCATGAAGATGTTTTTCTTTCCGTTCCTCCACCCTTGCAACAGCTGCTTCTCTTCTTCTCATTAACACACGGCCCCAGCGGTCAGGTGAGGAGTCAAGAAAGATCCCGAAATTGTTTTTGCCCTCAGCGAGATATTGAGGGCCAGCATAAAGTTGAAGGTCAGGATCGATTCCCATGGCATGCTCGGATTTAAGCCATGCTTTGTCGTACTCAAACGAAAAAATCTCATTGCCTCTTGAAATGGATGCACGTAGAATCCCCATTAGTATCGGTTCTCCAACCTCTCTCCATGAAGCGTATGCGAATATTTCCCGTGATGTGTTTTTAGCAGCCATGATCACGATTTTCTTTTCGGGGCACGTTCTTTCACTGCAAGGTCTGCGTCCTGAAGTTTTCTTCCCAGTTCATCATCACTTGCCACTTTCAACAGATCCTTTTCAAGTCCTAATATAAAAAGGACCTGTACCAGAACTCCGAGAGATACTCCTGTCGATCCGGTTTCAATGGCTAACACGGTCGGCCGACTAATATTTGCCCGTTGAGCAACCATGGCTGAGCTGAGTTTCCTCCGAAGCCGAGCCAGCTTGATATTTTCTCCCAATTTCTGTAGAATCCGCTGATTTGGTGGAAGAAGCAGTGTTTTATCCCGTCCCATAACGTAAAATACTTTTTACAAATATAACACTTTTTGTGAAAAGTATTTTACATTATATAAACTGAGACCTCAACCACTCAAAGAGAAAGCGATCCGAGAACAGCAGTGATCATTAAGATCATATCTATTCCGCTCTGCCCGCAGTTGCATCAGTGCGCGCTCGAACATCTTCATTTGCCTTTGCGCAGGCGTTAATAATTGAATTTTTTCCAATAGTAACGTAGATGAATCACTCCGAGGCCAATTGATGCCGGCATAGCAATCATTGAGATGTACTAGTAGCAAATGCAGACGAGAACAAACAGGCTTGGTAAAGTCTTACAAATCTAAATTCTCCCAAGTATCCTAAGCATTTTTACATGCTCGCTAAGAGCCTTGAGAAAGGTTGGCTGCTCATGATATGGCAAGAAAAATTCACTTGCCGTGGATTTTACTATAGGTGCAATTTTAGGGAAATGCACATGGCATATTCCTGTAAACAAATGATGCTCTATCTGGTAATTCAATCCGCCAATAAACCATGACAAAATCCGACTGTGAGGTGAAAAGTTAGTTGTGTTAGCAACTTCGTGAACAGCCCATGAATCTTCCATCTTGTTTACGCCCTCGCTAGAGATGGGAGCCGAGAACCCCGAGGTTTCCATGATATGTGACGGCTGAAATACACAGGAAAGAAAAAGGCCCGCTGTAAAATGCATAGTCAGAAAACCAAAGAGCACGTAGTACCATGGCATGCCGGAAAATAAGATGGGCAACACCATGATATATGAATAGTAAAACAGTTTATATAAAGTGATGCGGAAGATAGCTTGTCCAAGTGTGACCCTTTGCTTGATCAATAGATCGTGTTGCTTGTAGCGTATAACTTGCCTATAATCTTTAACTGTCATCCAGTACAAGGTCATTATGGTATAGAAAAACCACGCGTACACATACTGATAGCGGTGATACCAATTGCGTGGTTGTCGTGGTGAGAACCTTAACAGCTTAATGCTATCGATATCTTCATCCAGACCAGCGATGTTGGTATATGTATGATGAAGCACATTGTGCTGGATTCTCCAGGTAACTGAATAGCCACCTATTATCTCAAGTATGCTTCCAATTAATTTATTGACTTTGTTGTTCTTGGAATATGTTCCATGCTGCGCATCATGCATCACGGAAGTGCCAATTCCAATCATGCCCCATCCCATCACAAACCATAGGGTAAAAAAGAGGAAAGTGTTTCCCGCTGCGAAGCCTGTTACCATGAAAATATAGGGTACGAAATACAGCAGAAGCATTACTGCTGTTTTGATCCACATTTCCCGGTTGGCATATGGAGAGAGCTTTCGTGTCTCAAAATATTCATTTACTCTGGCGATAACAGTGGTAAAAAATCCACCTTCAATTTTTGGAGCAAATCCAACGGATCGTAGTTCTTTCGTTCGCTTCATTTCCCATCCATCTATTAGGATAGTTTCTAAAAAAAAATGCCTATAGTCCCGTGCGAAAGCGAATGTTTGTGTACCTGCATTTAATACTTATCGATGCGTGCTCTCTGCTTATAGCTCAGGGTAATTCAAATCATCGTAGTAAGCGAAATTCTTTTGGAATTTACGTTGTCTAGCAAGCACTGAGTTCGAACACCTATATGTAAAAACAACATCGTCTGACAGCTCGCGCGTGTTGCTATTCTTCCCCATGAATCACGTCCCTTAAAAAATAGCCAGGCATCCTCGGTGATCTTCCCGGAGGAATTGCTAATCTATTAAGCAGTTTGTCGGATAAAATGGCCATTGAGGATGCCAGACATAGATTCGACTCAAACTTTCTGAACATTATATTGGTTGGGTTGACATTGCTCTTTAAGTTAGTAGACACCAATTCTTCTTGGTCTGAAATGTGGAAAAGACTCTACGCTGCCTTTTAATAGATGACGATGTCGATGATCACAGGATCTTTGAAATGGCCCTGGAGGAGGTCGACAAAGAGATTGTTTTGATTACTGCCATTAACGGTGACGATGGAATTGTCAAACTCAGTCTGATGGGAGCGGATATTCCCGATTTCATTTTCCTGGACATCAATATGCCACGGATGAACGGGCTTGATTGTTTGCGCGAGTTGGGGAAAATGAAATTTGTGAACAAGCCACGTATCTTCATGTACTCCACAGCAGGAACGGATCGTTTACGCCTCCAGGCAAGAGAACTGGGAGCTGAAGATTTTATTGTGAAGCCATCCGAGATCACGATACTTACAAGTATCCTTGCTAACATCTTCATCAGCCCTAAACCCGACAGGGGTAACACTGAGAGCAAACTCACAACCGCCTGATTTCCGCTTCTGGCAGCCCCGCTCCCCACGATTCCCTCCCTTTGCGATTGGATTTTGGTAATGGCCACCAGTGTCCTTACCTTTATGAATGGTACCACTCCACTGCATCACTATGGTCGAAATCTTCAAGCACGTAGCACGAAGCGAACAAATACACTTGTGCAAAGGTCAACGTCATGAGCAACCAAAAGAGCACGAAGCCGACCGGGCATCGGTCACTGACGCCTTCGTCTCAACAATTTCCGGTGATCGGTGTGGGGGCATCGGCTGGAGGGCTTGATGCTTTCAAACGACTTATCAAGACGATACCCGAAAAATCAGGAATAGCCTTTGTTCTGGTTCAGCACCTGAGTCCTGATCATGAGAGCCTTCTTCCCTCGCTGCTTCAAAAAGTAACGGCCATTCCGGTCGTGGAGATATCAAACGACATTGAACTCAAGCCCAATATTATCTATGTTATCCCCAGCAACAAGATGCTCATCGCCAACGACGGTGTTCTACACTTGACCGAAAGACCTTCTGCTGATAAAATACAACGCAATCCGATTGATCTCTTCTTTACTTCCCTGGCTGTAGTCCATCAGTCACACGCCATGGGTGTAGTTTTATCAGGCAGCGCCGCGGATGGAACTGCTGGTCTCAAAGCCATCAAAGAGCATGGAGGCGTAACGTTCGCGCAGGACAATGCTTCTGCCGCCTACAGGGAAATGCCATCCAACGCCATCCACTCCGGTGTTGTAGATTTTGTGATGGCACCTGAAGATATCGCAGCTAAGATCATTGAAGTTGTGGCTTCTTCCAAACTCATCCACGATGACGAAACAATAATCAATAAAGAACATGAAGAGTCATTCAAGCAGATCCTCCAGCAATTGCGATTAAAAAAGGGAACCGATTTTTCATTTTACAAACAAACCACAATTCGAAGAAGAATACTGCGAAGGATGGCCCTTGGAAAATTCAAGGAGTTGGCTGAGTATCGTAAAAAGTTATCGGAGGATCGGGATGAGTTGGATAGATTGTACCAGGATTTACTAATCCCCGTGTCAGCATTCTTCCGTGACGCAGCAAGTTTCGATCATCTGTGCGGAACAGTGCTTCCTGAAGTCATCAGCAGCAAACCCGTTGATCCAATCCGCATTTGGGTTGCCGGTTGCAGTACCGGTGAAGAAGCGTATTCATTGGCTATGTGCTTGAAGGAACATCTCGGAGAAGAAACAGGTAGGGTACAAATTTTTGCCAGTGACATCAGCGAACCTGCCATTGCCAAGGCGAGAGCTGGCGTGTATTCAAAAGCAGATATTGCCGAAGTAAGCGCGAAAAGACTGAACGATTTTTTTATCCGAAGCAACGGAAGTTATCACGTCATACAATCGATACGTGACATGTGCGTGTTTGCTGTTCATAATTTTCTTAAAGATCCGCCATTCGGGAAACAAGATCTGATATCATGCCGAAACGTGATGATCTACATGGATGCCTATCTTCAGAAAAAAGCATTCACCACCTTTCACTATGCACTAAACGCAAGGGGATTCCTGGTGCTCGGCAAATCGGAAAGCATCACATTGGTAAGCGATCTCTTCTCAGTGTTTTCCAAGAGCGACAAAATATACCGTAGAAAGGACGGAAGCAAACGGGCTATGCCTGTATTGAGTTCAGCCAATGAAAGGATAATTCAGAAAAAAACGGAAAGCAAATCCCTTAATCTCACAAACGATTTTCAACGATCGGCCGACCAGATCCTCCTCAGCAAGTATATCCCGGTCGGAGTAGTGGTGAACGAGAGTCTGGATATTGTACACTTCAAGGGAAATACTGGCGCCTACCTAGAACCTTCTCCCGGAAAGCCGACCTTGAATCTTCTGAAGATGGCTAGGGCAGGACTGAGTTTCGAATTACGAAATCTTATTCACAAGGCAAGGAAAAACAATGACACGATAAAAAAGGAAAAGATTCCATTCGGTGAAAAAGACAACCTTGAGCTGATCAGTCTTGAGGTCATTCCACTGCCCGACACTATTGAGCCTCATTATCTTGTTCTATTTCATAAGGCTGAGCAGCCAAAAACTAAAGGCCGAAAATCAACCAAAAGTAAGGTCAAACAAACCAAAGAAGACAACAGCAAGGATCTTCAAATCATTCAGCTCCGTGAAGAACTTACACAACTGCGTGAGGACATGCGCAGCATCAGTGAAGAGCAGGAGGCATCGAATGAAGAACTTCAAAGTTCTAATGAAGAGTTACTGAGCAGCAGCGAAGAGCTGCAGAGTCTCAACGAAGAGTTGGAGACGAGTAAAGAAGAACTGCAGAGTTCACTCGAAGAGTTGACCATTATCAACCAGGAGATCTCCGGCCTCAACGAACTACTGAGTAATGCGAAGAATTATGCCGAGGCCATCGTATCGACAGTAGCCCACCCGATATTGATACTGGACGAGAAACTCCATGTCAAATCTGCAAACAGAAGTTTTTACAATTATTTCAAAACTGATGAATCTGGCACAGAGGACAAACATATTTTTGATCTGGGTAACCGCCAGTGGGACATCCCGTCCTTGCGAAAACTTTTAGAGGAATTGCTGCCACAGAAGAAAATGTTCTTGGGCTACGAAGTAACTCACTCATTTCCGTCAATCGGTACACGGACGCTTCTCCTGAACGCGCGTGAATTGGGTGGTCGGGAATCAAATGAAAGACTGATTCTGCTGGCCTTCGATGATATTACTGAGCAACGAGACATCAACGTCACGTTGGAAAAGGCAGTAGAACTGCGCACCCGGGAATTGTCTGAGGCAAACCTGGAATTAAAAAGGGCCAATGCAGAACTGGAATCGTTTAGCTACATAGCGAGTCACGACCTTCAGGAGCCACTTCGGAAAATCCAGGTATTCAGTAGTCAGATACTTAAGGCAGAAGCTGATAAACTCTCAGAAAACGGAGCTGATTTTTTCAAGCGAATCCAGTTGGCTGTCAAACGTATGCAAGCACTGATCAACGATTTGTTGTCGTTCTCACGGATCACATCCTCAGAACCGAAATTCGAAACAGTGAGTCTCAAAGACATTATTTCGGATGTTATACTGGATCTGCAGGAGACCATTGAAGAAAAAAAAGCGATTGTTAAAATCAATAACATCTGCGATGCCGATATCATACCCTTTCAGTTTCGTCAGCTGATGTATAACCTGATGAGCAATGCCCTGAAGTTCAATCAGCCAGGAACCGTGCCTCACATCACTATTGAAAGCAATAGTACGACCGGTTCAGCAATGGGACCTGCCAACCTGGTCCATGGGAAACACTATTGCCACATCTCTGTTATGGACAATGGAATCGGCTTTGATGAAGAATACCGTGAACGCATATTTGATGTGTTTCAACGCCTTCATGGCAATGCATACGAAGGCACCGGAATAGGACTTGCTATTGCAAAGAAGGTTGTAGAGAACCATGGTGGCATCATCACTGCCATGAGCATGCCTGGAAAAGGATCTACATTCAATGTCTACCTCCCTGTGCGATAGCCTACCTCACAGGTTTTAATATTACACCTGATTTCGTCAAATGGAATATTTAGCTTCGTGATCATTCAACACGTGTAGTTTTATTTCGCCCAAACCGTCTCGCAGTCGTCACTTCATCACCCAGTAGTTTTCCCCAGGTCTTCAGTTCAGGAACTCTGTCGAATACAATTTTTAGAACTCCAATGAATGGAATGGAAAGAAACATACCTGGAATTCCCCATAACGCTCCACCCAACAACACTACAACAATTGACACCAGTGCATTGATCTTGACTTTGGAAGAGACCAGGTAAGGAACCAGAAAATTGTTGTCAACAAATTGAATAATCAAATAAGCGATCACGATTCCGATCTGCGTATTGAATCCATCCTTGGTGACGGTAGCGATAAGAACAGGTAGTGAAATGGCAATGATTCCACCGATGTATGGCAAAATGTTCAGCAATGCTCCAAGCACACCCAGAAGAATTGCATACTTCACACCCAGTAACAGTAGCGCTATGGAATTCAAAATGGCAACCACCAACGATTCAAGCAATAGCCCGAGCATAAAACTCTGAACAGCTCCTTTGGTCTGTCGTAAGACAACGCCAACTTCCTTGGAGTGATTGTCATCGAACGATTCATAAAAGAAATTCAAAAGAAGTGTTTTATAAAACATAAACAGAAACGTATAAACCGGAATCAGAAAAATCATGGCAAACACACCGAGAACGGTTCCCACAGTTCTGCCCACTAGTGGTTTTGCGCTGGTCTGAAAGTCGTGCAGAAATTCATTCTGTTTTGTAACACCCATTCCAAGTCTGCTGTCGAGCCACTCTTTCACCTGACCAAACAATTCGTGTATTTTCTTTTGAAAGACCGGAAGTTCCTCGGTAAAATTTGCCGCTTGTGAGAAAAGAAAATATCCAATAGATCCGAATATGATGAATGCTGCAAGCAATGAAATGACAATTGAAAATACCCTGGGAATTTTCAATTTCTCTAATCTGACACACAGTGGATTTAAAAGTATGGCCAGCATTAAGGCAAATGCCAGCGGAATCAGGATGTCACTCAGGTAGAAGAAAATGCAAGTCAACAACACGAGTCCGAAAAGTATCACAGTACTTTTGAGGTAGAATGGGTAAGATTTTGGTGTCATCATAACGAAGACACCTAATTGGTGTGCCTGCCGTAAACCAGAAGATCTTACAGAGATTATCATCGACACAACGTAGGTATATGCCACGTTGGGGAATTATTGTCGCGAGATTCACTCAGCAACTTGTCTGTCTCAATGCAGCGTTATTGAATCGCTGAAAAAAATCCATTAGCTGTTTTGAAGCGCCATCGATACTATGGGGTTTTTCAAGGTATTCTAATGCCCCTAGCTGGCGACAAAGGTCTTTGTCTTTTGAGCTAGTGCTTGTCGTATACATAACAACGGGTAGCGCTTTGAACCGCGGATCAGTTTTGATTGCTTTCAGACATGCACGCCCATCCATATAAGGCATGTTGATGTCCAGAAGGATCAGGTCTGGATAAACGGAAGCATTCTCAAGGAAATCCAATGTTTCCACACCATTCTTCGTGTGCAGGCATTTGGCTGGCAGGTTCAGGTAATTAAGAATGTAACAGAAGAACTCGAAATCTTCGACATCATCTTCTGCGTAAAGTATTAGCATGTTAGCGGCTTGGACTCTACCGAAGCCGCAAGGTACGCAGAAGTTACGGACTTCGAGTTACCAAATTGAATGGTGTGTATTATCATTCCCATACAGGCCACAACAACATGAGATCAAGCATTCACATCATTGGTTTGGTGTCACCTTAACGAAACCGTACAGGCTTGACATTTTAAAGCACTGTTAAGGCGGATCATCTTCACAATCTGACAATACCGAATGATAAGTCCTTTCAAGAGTTTAAAATCGTCCGCGTTAGTCTTGCTGCCTCTGATATTCTTGCTAACAAGTTTTCACGGTATTGCACCCGAATCACGACTGATCGGAGTTTGAATCCGAGGAGAAAAACCTTCAAATACAAATGTTCGAAGAGAATGGCACATTCGCTGGCCGGATGATCTATTTCAAATGTTCATCGGACCAAGTGATGCAGACTTCCATAGACATTGAAAATCCAGACAAAGCATTAAGACAACGCAGGCTTCTTGGAATGAAGCTTGTCACTGAACTCATGTATAAAGGTGATGGCATTTGGGATGATGGCAAGATATACGATCCCAACTCTGGAAATACGTTCGAGGCTCGCATCAAGCTAACAAGTCCGAACACCGCCATCGTACGCGGATACTGGAAATACAGGTGGCTGGGAAGAAGCACGGTATTCAAGAAATTGTAGTGAACGGATCTTTTTGATTCAATTCTCTCTACATGGAAATTTTAACTTATGAAAACATGAAAAAATTAAAACAACTCCTTCCAATATCCAACGAGATCATTTCGGTGCAGGAGCTTAAACTTCTGGTAGCTTCAATCATTCACCAGAAAGCCAAGATCCGGATAAAGTGTTTGACGGATGGCGGTGTGTGGACAACGCAGTTCTTCAGTGTCATGATGGTCACGGACAAAGGACTAGTGTTGAATGACGAGGCAACAGACAAAATCAAATCCATCCGATTCATTGATCAAGTCATTCAGTTTGTACTTGACACGCCTTTCAATAACTACAATTCAAACCTGGCTTACCTGGTGCATTAGGCAGACAACGCGAACATCTAATACACTAGCATAGCATGAATGTACTTATCATAGACGATGACTCAGATGATACCGAATTGTTTTGTAAAGCATTGAGCGAACTGATTCCCTCGGCCCTGCTATTCAACTGCAAGAAACCGAAGAGCTACTAGAAAGCTTTGCATACAATAGCTGTGCGCTCTCCTTCAGAAACATTACATCTTCATTTCCTTTTTTTTTGCGTTCGATTAAGCAGCAATTCTTCCAGGTCGAGTTTTTGTTCAAACCGCCGGATGGCATCCTGTTTAAATGCACCTCTTTGATGATATCCGATCAGGAGGTTCCGTTGAAATCTATTGATCGCAGACTGTGCTCCGAGAATATCATCATCAGAAGATGACCCGATAGATAGCTCGGCCTTAGATTCTAACTTTTTTTGTTTCTCCGATAAGGATGCAATCATCTCGATATATTTTATCCGGATCAGGTTTCGGGTTACGTTACTGACCCTATCCGAAAGATCTTCATCGATAAAAGTCAAAACACTGTTGGCAATGGACAGTCGCAATTCACGCTCATCGCCTTCCGCTGTGTCCATTGGTTTTACTTTCAAAATCCGAAGCAGCAATGGAAGGGATAGTCCCTGTATGACGAGTGTCACGAATATGACAACAAAGGCCAGAAAAAGAATTAGTGATCGATGTGGAAGCGCACTGCCATCGATCGTTAATGGTAATGCCAGGGCTGTTGCGAGCGAAACAACACCACGTGTACCTGTCCATGCAACAATCATCACATTCTTCCATGTATTGCTGTCTGCCGAATTATGGCCGTTGTTTCGACCGATTACTGCCGGAAGGGAAGCGGCACCGAATACCCAAAAAATTCTTACCAATACAGTGACCGCACTTACAATACATCCATAAAGGAGCAGTTGATATATGCTGTATTGTTCAAGATCAGTAAGAATCGAGCGGAGCTGAAGCCCGATTAGAATGAACACAAAACCATTCAGTAAGAAAATGAGGGTGTCCCACACGGCCCGGTGCCGTATTCGTGTTTGATACGAAAAAACGTCTGGTGCCCGCCATGAAATGACCAGGCCGGCACAAACTACCGAGAGCACTCCGGAAACATGAAAATACTCCGCAGTAAGGTATGCAACGAAAGGCGTCAGCAGACTAAGTGATGTGCTTACAATTGAGTTGTTCAATATTTTCTTATGAACAGTTACAAAGGTGTATCCGATAATTACTCCCGCCAAAATTCCACCAAACACCACAAGCACAAAATCAATCCCAGCTTGCCAGAGGATAAAAGATCCCGTACCAATGGCTGCAATGGAGAACCGGTACGCAATGAGTGCGGAAGCATCATTCACCAGGCTTTCACCTTCCAGAATGGTAATCACCTTTCGGTTTAGTCCGAGACCTTTTGTTATTGTTGTTGCCGCCACAGCATCCGGAGGCGACACAATCGCGCCTAAGACAAATGCGAGGGGCCATGTAAATCCAGGAATCAGCAGATAACTGGCAATGGCTACCGAACCTGTCGTAAAAATGACTAATACAATGGCTAACGCAGTAATCGGTTTGAATTCTGATTTGAAATCATGCCAGGAAGTATTTGACGCTGCGTCATACAAGATCGGAGGAAGAAAAAGGAGAAAAACTACCTCGGGATCCAATGTAATCGCTGGGATTGCCGGGATAAAACCAATGCCCAATCCTGATACAACCAGGAGGACAGGCGTTGGTAAGTTGTATTTATCTGCCACCGCTAAAAGCGCAACGAGCAAAGTGAGTACAATGATGACTGTGGCGAAATTTTGCATTTACAGTATCCTGGTTAATTCAGCAGAAGGCTGTGCCTTCAAATAATATCACCCAAGCCTTCTTGTAATACACGATTCAAGGCCCGATAAAAACTTTACATTATGCTTGCAGGCGCTGAACAAAGATTCCAAGTGAGTTGTTGACAAAGAACCGGAGTTGATTAATGCAACCAGTAGCTTGTTATCCTCAAGCCATTCTGCCCGAATGCTATGATCTTTTAGCAGAGAAATGACGATCAGCGTTTTTCGATAACTGCTGATTTCACGAAGACTCTCCCTTAAGCCATCGATCTCACCTGCAACGTCCGGATAACGATGTTCATCGAAGGTGTCTTCATTCTTAATGACGTATGGCGTGAACATACCTTTGCGTTAATACAGGATTGAAACCAACCTTAATTGCAGTGTATGCCGGAATCTGCTCCAAAGCATCGAACTTCTCACTCACGTGAACCTGCATCAGTTGTTTGTGAATAAAAGAGCATAATAATTTTATTTCGGATACGAAGTTCCTGAAGTGAATCATAGTGTATTGTTTTTTTGAGTAAGAACTGATTTATTTTTCATCTGGCTTTACCGGGGGGACAACGTGCTGAGCTTAAGATAAAGAAGGAGTTAAGTATGCAACGCGGTCTTACAATGTATAGTTCATGCGCTTAGGTTTATTATCCATAAATTCATGGGTAATGTAAAATGAATTTGTCTTGCAATGCACCGTGGGTTCGATTATCCTGATCTTTGGAAAATGCAGTCAAAAAGTGGTGAGTAATTAGGTGAGGACCCCACAAAGCCACTGGCAAAATATTGGAATTTACGGTATTGAAGTAGGGTTCACACCCCTTCTCAAGGTGAACCTGAAGAGCCTGTTCAAACCCCAAGAGGCGTAAAATTTATTGAATTCAGAATGAAAATTTCCCTGTAATTAATTGATAGAGAGCTGAAAGCGATTCAATAGTCTGAAGCATAGGGTTTGAAATATTGACCCGCGAGTGCACGAGTGAAAGAAAGCAAAGCCCCGACTGTAAGTCGGGGTTTTCACTTTTATGGCGGGACATCATGCATTTCGCATGAATGGCCTCGACAAAAAAGTGAAAACAGGCGCAGCGCAGCTTTGCATCTTTTGGACCTCGTCTTAGCAGGGATCGCCACTGGCAATCCCTGCGAGCCTGCCTATCGTCAGACAGGTGCACTACTTAGTCATCCTGTTATCGTAAAGGCAAACCAGCCAATGATCCAATATCTTCCAGATGTTGATGTGGTTGGAAAAGTTTTACAGAGTTCGTTGAGTTTCAAATTTTACTTCGTTAAATTTTTCTTCACGCTCCATTTTGTTTCCAATTCAAAAAAGTGACCTCTGTAACAAAGTCGTGCGTTAAGCGTCTCCGCATAGGTAACGGGAGCATATATGGTAAAACATTCTGGCAAAAAATTACTTCGGGTAGTTTTCAGCATCGATGCATTGATGGCGATTGGGTTTGGTCTTTATTCATGGCTTTTTCCGCAGGATACGTTTGGAACCATTATCGCAATACCCCATAACGCAACTTCCGTATTCGAAGCAATCTTTGCAGTGCTATCAGCCTTTTACATGCTCATTGGGTTTACGTGTGTAATTGGTATACTGGCAAGGTTCCCCGAGAATGCATGGATCGGTGCATTGATGATCATCAGGCATCTGTCAGAGGCAACGTTAAAGATTTTCGATATGGAAGCCGAGTGGGCAATCGGGAACCCATGGCCAGACTTAATAATCCACACGCTCTTTATTGTTGCTTATAGTTGGTCAGTCATTTGGACTTACGCAAACAGATCAAAGGAGAGTTCAGGCAACTAACTTTTTTGTCTAGCGAAGAAATCATTGGAAGGATTTGTTCTCCTCATCTGGATGCATACCAGTCAACCATTAAAACTAAAGACAAAATCCGCCACTCCTTTCGATCACGTCTGTAAGACCGGAATTCCGAAGGCCGCTACGAACAATTCGACATCACCTCTATTAAAATCTTTACTCGTCATGAGTGTATAAAGATTATCCTCATTCTTTTCCTCAATACCCGTCATACCGGTCTTCTCCATGATCTCTAAGAAAATATCAATTCTTTCTTTTTCGATTGGAGAAACTTTCCACGTCACATAACGCAACAACAGGTCGTCTAACGGTGATCTATCCATAACGTTAAATTCGGGTATTCTTCGGAAAAACCGTGATTCTGCATATAGTATATTTTTACCATATCCGGTATTGGGCAGCTTAAAGCGCTACGCCCCGTAAGATTAAGATATTATACTACCGTTATCGCTTGGCCAAGAATCTCTTAATCATCAAACACTCTACACAAACAAAGAATAGCTACTGGCTGGAAAATGAATACCTGGAACGCTTCATTCAGGTATTGATTTGGTTTAGTAACAGGCCAGTGCACGAAATTGAGAGCGCGATGAAAACGGCCACCACATCCCATGAAGAGATCACTCTTGAGGGGCCAGTGATGACATCGCTAAAACTAAATAGATTGGAGTATATAGAGCTTCTTAAAATTCTTCGAGTTGTTATTGCCTACTAGCTAATGTTAAAGAGGGAACTATATCATTTGTTTATCAGAGTATAACAATTGTTATATCAAAAGGCTTTTTTTTGAAGTACAGACCCACCAGGGAAAGAACTAGGGTTAGAAAGTCTGCGAGTTGCTCCATGAATTGAAAATAATAAAATCCGCACATTCAGGCAAAGTAGATTTACATGAAAGTTTATCTGGTTCTCGCTACGGGTGAGTAACCAACTTTCGCTTGACCTCACGCAGTTCCATATACACCTTAAGCGCCTGCTTCATCGCGGAAGAATTACCCGCCTTGATCTTCCGGCTTCGCTTCTCCATAATCGTATTGTATAATGTGAAGGTCTCATCCTTCTGGTCGTTCATGCCCATCGAACTTAAAATGAGTTCATCCAGGTGTGGCTGAAAATGGCAGTCCGTTATAACGGCTTGTTCAAGAATGTCGAAGAGCTTGCAGGATTTTAATTCTTCTTTGATAAGAAACAAGGTAAACGGAACTTCTGAGGGCAAATAAAAGCGTGTTGTTCTGTATCTACCGTAAGGGCATTGAAAGGAATTGAAAAATATTTTTGGTTTAAGCTCATAAACCCTCCAAAGGCAATGATTACATATTCAATTCGTCCATCGTCTATGTTGATCATCAGATCCTGAATGGTACCGAGATCTTCTCCGGAGTTGTTTAACAACTTATCGCCAATAATTGATTTGGCGTTGAGCACCCTTACCGGCTTATTGGCCCGCATTCCTGTATGATTCTCGCCCGTGATATTTTCGGGGTCATGTTGATTCCTAAATTCATTCATAATAGTATGTTTTTAATGCTACGACTCCGGAAGCGATACTCATTTGATTCACCAACCAGTTCCGGGTTATCTGAAAGCAACAGAAGGCCTCAATCCATTTGAGGCCTCCGTTACCTGTTTGTTTCTATAATCTAATCTGTCACGGTTGAAAACGAATACACAACGCTTAGGGTACTCACTTCAGGACGAGGGATAACTCAACGCGCCTGTTTTGTGTTCTTCCAGCAGTTGTGGCATTGGTTGCTACGGGCTGTACTTCTCCGAAGCCCTTCCCCTCAATCCGGTTTTCATCCACACCTTTACTGGTTAGATAAGCCTTCACAGCATCAACGCGCGACTGAGATAATTTCATGTTCGTTTCTGCAGAGCCGTTGGAGTCCGTGTGGCCATCCATTTTAAGCGTGTAGTCTTTGTATTCCGCTAAAATACTCACCACCTCATCAAGCATAGGATACGAAGTGGGTTTTAGCACGGCTTTTCCGGTTTCAAAGGCAATGCCGCGGGTTGCAAAATTCAACCGCTTAACAACTTCCTCTTTTACCACCGGACAACCGCTGTTGTCAACCTCACCAGGCGAAGTCGGGCACTTATCTGCCGCATCGGTTACACCATCACCATCGCTATCTGCAGGACAACCAGTTTCGTCAACCTTAATACCCTTTTCGGTATCCGGACATTTATCCTTGGAGTCTTGAACACCGTCACCATCCCCATCCGCACAACCTTCGAAAATATCGAGACCGGCAATATTGGGACACTTGTCTTTTGAATCTTCAATACCATCGTTATCACTATCGGGGCAACCGGCAAAACGATCTATTCCGGGGACGTCCGGACACTTGTCATCATTATCCGAAACATTGTCTCTATCTTTATCAGGACATCCATTTAGCCCCTCACTTCCCACTGAGGTTGGACATTTGTCAAGATAGTCAGCCACGCCATCTTTGTCGGTATCAATAGGGCATCCTTTGGAATCCACGGAGGCTGTTTTAGGTGTGTCTGCGCATTTGTCTTTACGATCGGCTATGCCATCATCATCCGTGTCCCGGGGCTTTCGTAAATTCAGAACAAGACCAGCGCTGTGTTGCAGATACAGATCATTCCCTCCCTTGCTCACACCATCCCAACCATCATATAATGGAGCATTGATGGTGTTTGCTACTTCAAGACCAAAGCGATCATTGAATTGAAAAAGTATACCAACACCTGCTGCCACATTCGCTTTTAGTTCATTGTCACTAATGGTAGCGTCCGCGGTATTGGTGTATTGTTTTGAATCGATCTTTGTTCCACCGATACCGGCCACCAAAAATGGGGCAACGGCAGCAGTCTCTTTAAGGATATAGCCATTATTAAACTTATACTTCAATTTTAAATTGACTACCCAAAAATTAGCATTAACACCCTGCGTCTGATCTTCATCCTGGTAACGTACCTGGTTAAAAGAAATTTTTTCGACCAGATTGAATGACGGATTCAGGTATTGCTGGAACGAAACAGCTCCTCCTAACTTTTGATCTTTGAAATTATAAAAATCGTGTTCATTTCCATTTAAATCTCCATCATACTCAGAAGCTGTAACGTGAAGACCGATTGCACCGCTTTGCCCTTGCCCATGATACCACAACAGCATCAGAAACAACATAAAAAATAGTTTAATTTTTATCATATACATTCTGTTTAAATTTAAAGGCGATAATTTTACGTGTAGGTTAACAGTTAGATGATTGTTCCACCCACGTATAATGCGGTTGTTGAATGCAAACTCAAATGTCGCTTCAATCCTTTCTCATACCATTTTGATTTCCCCGTTTGTCAGCGGCTTTCTTCCGGTATGGGTAAGCAAAGGTCATTACTTCAGGAGGTTAAAAACTTACACAAGAAGCCTTATTTGTTACATCTATTCCAGTACGATCTGATCCATAGGCTGCCGGAGTAGGAAAGATATGTCCCATTCAACTGCATGCACTAAATCTGGATACGGTAGTGATAACGGGGCATCGGATTGATATTTATGGAGAGAAGCAGGTGAGGAAACAAATCAGCATAACCTACCCTTCAAATAGTATCGGCCGGGGACTGTTGATCTCACGAAAACCTTACTGAAGGCCATCGATCTCACGTGTAATCTCCGGGTAAAGGTGTCTTCGAAGGTGTCTGTATTCCGGATGATATAGGGTGTGAACACACCTTGGTTTATGTGCGATTAAACTGACTCTAATACAGTGCGTGAAGGAATCCGTCCCCGCATCAAAGGACTAATTATCTGCTGGCTTTGCCGGTGGAATAAGTTCCCGCTCGAAGTAAGCGAGTTGTTTTCGATCCTCGTCTCCCACAACAGCACAGTAATAGATGCGCTGATAGTATTTTACGATCCTAAGCCTTAAAGCAGGGTTTTCTTTCGCCTCTATCAAAATACCTTCCGGATAAATATTATCTGAATTCGTTCTGTAACTCATTTTGTATTTGCTGTATCATCAGATTCCGCTGACTGAAATTTAACGATTGACCCATTCCGTAGTGGAATGCCGGTTAAATGAAAGCCTGTCATTATGCTAAGGCCTGCCCGCGTGCTGGGCTTAAGATAATAAGGAGTACCATGAAACACAGCCTTATGAAGTATAGTTCATGCATGGGTTTAGTAGCCCTGATCGCATGAATCCATGTCAGGCCAAAAATCTCCATTATAATATCAATTTTTTGCCATGAACAGGTATGTGATATTAGTTCAATTAAAATGCTGTAACGATAACACGAAGATTGCAACATGCTCAAAAGCTATACCCGAACTGATATCTGGGTTAACTACAATACTTGGTGATCGACTCCACCAGAACGTTCAGGCTGCTGGTCTTTAATAAGCACTTCAATCCGAGGACACCAAATGTAAGATATAGGTCTGTGTGAGTAAATTATTCCCCGACTCTAGACGACATAGGGTTTCTGCAATCTGTCAAGAGTGAAATCCTTTACCATCCCCGTTCCAATATCATAGACCCAGGCATGCAGGGAAAGCTTCTGCTCACTCACCATGGCTTTCCTGACGTAAATATTTTTCTCCAGGTGTGTGAGCTGCTGCATGACATTTAATTCTACCAGTTTCCGATGACGCGTATCGAAATCTCTTTCCTGATTCAGTTCGTGCTCGTACTTTAAATAAGTCTCCTGGATGGTATTAACCCAGTCAGCCACTGCACCATTTACCTGATGATTCAGTACACCACTGATCCCACCACAGCCATAATGTCCGCAAATGATGATGTGCTCGACCTTAAGCGCTTCGATGGCGTATTGCAATGCGGCCATCAGATTCTTGTCGTCATTCATCACCAGGTTGGCAATATTCCGGTGCACAAACATCTCCCCGGTGCCTGTTCCTGTAAAATCATTTGGAAGCATCCGGCTGTCTGAACAGGTAATAAAGAAATACTTTGGAGACTGCACATTTTGGTTGGTAAAGTAATCCGGGTTAAGCAGCACCTTATCTTTTGCCCACTCCCGGTTGTTCGCTAACAGCTGGTTATAACTTTGTTGTATGATGCGTAGTCCCGGAGGAACGGGTCTTCTGAACTTACCGGTAATATCGAGAAACGTCACGTCTATACTACGGTTGACGGATGTGCTCTTGAAGGTCTCTATGATTTCTAGCACATCGTAATCGATATAAGACGAACGGCTACCATCAATAATCACCGATGTGTTGTCGGGTAAGTTATCCAGTGTCGATATGATTGCGGCCTTGTTCAGAAAAGAAACTTCTTCCGACAGAATGATTCTCACCGGCTCATTGACATTGAGGGGCAGGCGATCTTTTGCATACACATTTCGCATGTTCCGTTTAAGGATGAAAAAGATAGCAACAGCCATTCCCATCGTTATGCCAATAAGAAGATCGGTAAAGAGAATCGCGAGCACAGTTATCATGAACGGAATGAACTGGTCCCATCCCGCAGTATACATCTCTTTATAAAGAGACAGCCGGGTGAGCTTATAGCCCACTACCAGCAATACCGCAGCCAGGCAGGCAAGCGGTATCTGATTGATGATCTGTGGAAAAAAGAGCAGGGCCGCGAACAGCAGAATACCATGAAAGAAAGCTGCGAACTTCGTCTTAGCGCCTGCGGTGATGTTGGCGCTCCCCCGGACAATGACAGCCGTAATCGGAAGACCACCCAGTAAACCAGAAACAATATTACCTATGCCCTGCGCTTTTAATTCTCTGTTTTCCGGGCTATGACGCTTTAAGGGATCAAGCTTGTCAACTGCCTCAATGCTTAATAAAGTCTCGAGGCTCGCCACAAGCGCTAGGGTGCATGCTATAATATAGATTTGCGGATTACCCAACCCACTCAGATCGGGGAAAGTCAGGAGACTAAAAAACTTTCCCGTATGTTCCAGCACAGGAAGTTGAACAAGGTGTTCATGACTGAGTGCCAGTAACGGTTGAAACTGAAGGAAAATGTTATTCAATAGGATTCCCGCTACAACCGCAATCAACGCACCGGGCACTTGCCTGAGTTTAGGGGAAACATAATTCCAGGTTATCATTATAATAAGGGAAGCCACACTGATGATGGTAGCGCCCATATTGATCTTACGTACCGCATTCACCAGTTCGGAAAAAGCATTCCGGTTGTCGCGCTGATTAAAGTTCAGGTTACCGATATAATCAGCGTCATATCCGAAAGCATGTGGAATTTGCTTAATAATCAGGATTAACCCGATCGCGGTGAGCATTCCTTTAATTACGGTGCTGGGAAAATAAATCCCAATCGTTCCGGCCTTAAGGAACCCCAGGATTAATTGAATTATTCCCGCCAGTACGATAGCGAGTAGCAATAATTGAAATGTACCTAAGGTTATTATCGCATTGGCTATAATAACCGTCAGGCCAGCCGCGGGGCCACTGACACTTACATGCGAGCCACTGACAAGCGATACAACAAGTCCACCGATAATACCAGCAAGCAGGCCGGAGAACAGCGGAGCGCCTGATGCCAGTGCGATCCCCAGGCACAGTGGCAACGCAACCAGGAAAACAACAAGACCTGCTGAAGCATCATCTTTTACAGACGACAACGTAAACCGGTTATTCATAAACGTGCGTGTATTTTGCATGAACAAACTTTAAATCCTAATCAGAATCCGAACCACATTGGAGGTGCTGCTTTGCTATCGGTTGGCAACGACTGACTTTTTGCGTACAAACCGGTTCTCTGTCGGCACTTCATCGCCCAGCAATTTTCCCCAGGAGGTTAGCTCGGGCACTCTGTCGAACACAATCTTGAGAACACCGATGAACAGTATGGAAAGAAACATGCCTGGAATTCCCCACAAGGCTCCGCCCAATAAAACCACCACGATGGATACCAGTGCGTTAATCTTTACTTTGGACGATACCAGGTAAGGGACCAAAAAGTTGTTGTCGATAAATTGGATGACCAGGTAGGCGGCTATGATTCCCAGCTGTGTATTGAATCCATCTTTGGTGACGGTCGCGATGAGAACCGGTAGTGATATGGCAATGATCCCACCGATATAGGGTAATACGTTCAGCAAAGCACCCAACACACCCAGAAGGATAGCATACTTCACACCCAGTAACAATAGTGCTATGGAATTCAAAATGGCTACCACCAATGCTTCAAGTAAAAGCCCCAGCATAAAACTCTGAACGGCTCCTTTCATCTGGTGTAAAACAACGCCAACTTCCTTGGAATGATAGTCATCGAACGATTCATAAAAGAAATTCAACAAAAGTGTTTTGTAAAACATGAACAGAAACGTATAAACCGGAATCAGAAAAATCATGGCAAACATGCCCAGCACGGTACCTACCGTTCGACCCACCAGCGGTCTGGCGCTGGTCTGGAAGTCGTTCACAAATTCATTCTGTTTTTTAACATCCATTCCCAAGCGGCTGTTAAGCCATTCTTTTACCTGCCCTAACAGCTCGTGCACCTTCTTTTGAAATACCGGAAGTTCATCGGTGAAATTGCTCAGCTGCGAGAAAAGAAAATATCCGATCGCTCCTAATATAATGAATGCTGCGAGCAGCGATATAGCAATGGAAAGTACCCGCGGAATTTTCCATTTCTCCAAGCGTACAGACATTGGATTTAAAAGTATCGCCAGCATCAAGGCAAACGCCAGGGGAATAAGAATGTCACTCAGGTAAAAAAAAATGCAGGTCAACAACACGAGTCCGAAAAGTATGACGGTGCTTTTAACGTAAAACGGGTATGATTTCGATGTTGTCATGGATTTGATCTGTTGATTTGGTGATTCAGATCCTGGTGCTGGTAACACCAAGCCATGGATCAATCATAATATGTAATTAGTATGCCTGCTTCTGATCAGGCACAGGCGTGATATTTTATTCAGTAGGGGGATGCCCATGATGAATTTTTTCTTCCAACAGTCTTTCGAATGATAAATCGCATAATCCATTCAAAATTATCCACCTTTCTGTTCGGGTTGGCCACTGTTATTCTTTATGGGAATCAGAGGAGAAAAATCTACAAATAGAAATGTTTGAAGAGGATGGCATGTTTGCCCGGTAAGATGATCTTTTTCAAATGTTCATCCGATGAAGTGATGAAGACGTCAAAAGACATTGAAAACCCGGATAAAGTGCTGAGGCATCGGACCCTTCTCGGAATGAAATTCGTCACCCGGCTTATATATAAAGGTAATGGTATCAGGGATGATGGCAAGATCTATGATCCCAACTCCGGGAACACATTCGAAGCGCGCATCCGGTTAACGGACTCAAACACGGCCGTTGTACGGGGATACTGGAAATACCGGTGGCTCGGAAGAAGTATGGTATTCCACAAATTGTAATCGAAGATGAATACAAATCATCTATCGCTGTTCACCGTGCAGGTTGTCCTATAGATTTGATAACAGAAGCTAGCCCCGCGGTCAGCAACCAAACAGTCTGGCGGCTGGCGCTTTCCAACTTTGTTCAGACATAACGTTCGGGTTAGCGGATATGAATGTAACGATTTTTTCCGTCCACCGTATTCCACCCTTTCCATCAATTCCTAATGGTTAACTGCTCATTGCCAATTGCCAATTGTTAATTGTTCATTGTTAATTGATAAAGTCACCTCAACACCCTCTCCACTTCCTCTCTGTTGATCTTCATAAACACACAAAATTCTCCGATCGTCACAAACTGGAATTTCTCCTTCCCCAGACCGGCTTTCACCCGTTGCAATAAAAGCTGCGCACTCCGCTCACTCTTCCCGGTAAGACACTGAACGTCCTTGACGTGGATCATGATGCGTTGAAAAGTTTTCATTTTTAATTGCTTCTGTTCGTCAATATAACGCAGCAGCTTGGTGTGTTGAAAGCAGCCGGTACCGTTCGGGAGCAATCGGACCAATAAGGATCAAATGATAGCAGATTGGCTCATGTGGTCACACTTGGTCCGCCTTAGTCACACCTGCTAACAAACGGGATCATTTCGGCACAAAAGGTTTCGGTTTTCCGATGCAATTGTCACAGGTATCCCCCGGGGATGCCCCGGGGATACTAAGGGTATGGTATATATACCCTCTTAAAAATCAGGGTGCAGTTTCCGCATATTCCGAAGTAAGCGAATAAATCCGCAGCATGCGTACATATCCGCAGGATACGTAGCGCATACTTTCCTTCACTGCGTACAGCCACTACGTTTGTATCGTGCTGCAGCAAACGGCTTATCCGGAGTGTGCCGAAAAACATGCCGGGAAATTTTAAACAAAAACAAATATGCCAATACAGGAAAGTATTATCAAACTCAACGGAACGATGGGAGACCTCACGTTCTACAAGACCGAAGACGGATTTCTCGCCCGCAGAAAAGGCGGTGTCACAGCCGAGAGGATGCGAACGGATCCGCGCTTCGAACGCACACGTGAAAACCAGCAGGAGTTTGCGCGTGCAGGAAAAGCGGTAAGGCTCATCCGCAAGGTTCTGCGCTCACACCTTTTGCAGGTGGCAGACAAACGTATGACGGGTCGGCTCATGCAGGTACTGAATCTCGTGGTGCAGGCCGATAAGGTGAGTACCCGTGGTCAGCGCAACGTCATCGATGGAGAGATCGAACTGCTGACAGGCTTTGAATTCAACGTCAATGGAATTTTGACGCAGACATTCCATGCACCGTACACTACGGTCATCGACCGTGCCACGGGCAATCTCTCGGTCAGCATTCCTGCATTCATTCCGTCTGAGATGGTCACCTATCCGCAGGGTGCAACACACTGCAGATTCTTCGCGGTGGGAGCGTTGATCAATTTTGAAGATGGAAGAAGTGTGATCACCATGTCGGAGAGTCCCGAAGTGCTGAAGGGAAACCAGGAACAGGCAGCCATTCAACTTGCCCAGGCCGTAACGCCTGCAAGTACAGATCCGCTGCTGCTGCTGCTCGGCATCCGCTTCTTCCAGGAAGTGAACGGCCGGTTCTATCCGCTTCGTAACGGTGCGCACAATGCACTGGGCGTGGTGTTGGTCGATGGTGGTGTATAACAGCCAGAGTGCAGGTATGCAGATCCAAAGCCACTCGGGTACCGCTGCCGGGACAGTGGGAGGAACGCTGTTATCGGTAATAACCACCATTCAGGGTGAGGATATGTTGAGAACTGCCGTCATGGCCCTTATCGGTGCCGTGGTAAGTTTTACGGCATCCCTCTTCATGCGGTGGATCTCCCGGAAGATAACAGGAAGGTGAACAGGAGGGCTTCCCCGGGGAAGCCCTCCGTTTTCCAGAAAAAGATCACGGTAAAATTCACTAACAAAAAACATTGATCAGTATGATAGTACCTCAGGATTCTATTTTTGCCGGAGCCCGTGGAAGGTTCGGCAACGCCTATTTCAAAACCATCGGCAATAAAACCGTCATGTGTAAAAGGCCGGTGAGAAAGAAAAGAAAGCTCACCGAAAGGGAGATCAAAGTTCGTGAGCGGCTTGGCAAGGCTACGGCATTTGCCAAAAACCTCAGCGAAACGGATCGGAAACGTTACGCCAGGATGGCAAAGGCGTCAGGTCTGCCCGGTGCATACCATGCAGCGGTCAGGGATTTCATGAAACGCGATCCGGTTGCCGCACAGTAGGTTGCCGCAGTTATTCGTGGACAAAGGGCAGCCCGGTTCGCACCGGGTTGCTTTCTTAAAGGCCTGAGAATATCTCTCTGATAAATGCGAACAGCGTGACGTATTTTTTTCTTCCGCTTCGGTCGCACAGGAGACTGATTATCTCGTATCGCAGCATCCTGAACAATGAGAATTCGAGGTCGGTGTTGACAGGCAACGCCTCGCGGTCTATCCAGAGCGCAGCAAAAATTGTGGCCAGTATATTCCGTGTGTCATCGGAGCGGATACCGCGCACGCGGGCATAAGCGTAAAGTTTGGAAACATACTTGCGGCAGATAGCATGATAGGCAGCGGTATCGCCAAACCGCAGCAGGAATACAAGCTGGTCATCAGCCAGTGTTGCATGAGCAACAGCGGGTATGGCGGTGACCGTATCCGGATAACGGTGCCGGATAATTTTCTCCACCGTAGAACGGAATTGTATCTTTTTATCTTCACTGGGATCGTGCAGCATGGTAGCAGCATAGATCATACCGCTCAGTTCCTCTTCGGCAAGGGTTAGGCTTTCGGTGTGACGATAATCTTCCGTATAATAGAATCCTTTGTTGACATGACAATAGGCAATCTCGGACCCGTAAGGTAAGCGCTTGTCGGTTCGCATCGCGGCAATATCCCGCTCGAGGGAACGTCTCCCGGCTTCAAGATCATGCTCGCGAAGCACCTTCTGGAATTCAGGAATGGTCCAGTATTTTTGGACACGGCTGGCAAGGCATTGATGAATGATCTGGTAACGCAGATACGGATTTTTGCTAACGGGCATAGACCCAACGTTGGTAACGGTTTTCCCGAAGATAAAGAAGTGGTTGTTCCGGTTATCACCTGAAAAATCCGGGAACATTTGGTAACACGTTATGCGGATACCTGAAAAATTAGGGAATGGATTTCATGAATTATTTTTCTCCCCGTCACATAGTGGCGGTCTCATACGCTTCCTTTGTGATCACACAATACAAACATCATATACCGTTGACCAGAATTTAATATGAGTACCGGAACAGAAAAAAAGGAATCGAAGAACCTCCGCTCCCTCTCACACAAAGAGCTGGCCGTAGCCTACGGAGTTTCACGGAAAGTATTTTCGAAATGGATCAGGTCTATCAACACCGATCTGGGGCCACGCACGGGCCACTACTACAACATACTGCAGGTGAATATTATCTTCGAAAGATTCGGCCGGCCGGGGAATATCGGTTAAAATCCGCAGGTAAACCCGGTGGAACAATGTATCGGGCGCACGGATAACATGCACGCCCGTAAAATACGGACAAAAAACTGTCAGCATTAAACGGCATAGTCCATAAAAACAACCGGATCAGCCGATGATTCGCTCAATATTATAAGTAAATTGGTTCCTGAACCCGATTTAGATTAAAACCCTTAAGACTATGAAAATCTTATATGCCCTCGCATTCATGTTTGCGTCTGTAGTTGCTGTTGCTCAACCTACCATTACCTTATTGACGTTTGAGAGTTATACATTTCCGGATAAGTTCGATACGGAGTATGGATCAGGAA
>DASXWH010000227.1:0-38047 GCA_036503775.1 Ohtaekwangia sp. | reverse complement strand
CATATAGGAAAAAGGTCGCCTTCCTCCTAACGTGACTTTATCTATAGCAGCGTAGGCCCTGGCTTCATACTCTCTTATCTTCTCATAGATTTTTCTGTTTTCTCCTTTAGGACGTCCATGGATTACCTTTTCCCACACTTCATTCGTTAATGAAAGTTTTTGAGAATTGAATAGAATGGGATAGTACTTCGCTTCTGACTTGTGCTGTACCCGTAGTTTGATTGGAAAACTTCCATCTTTCTTCTGGTTGTGTTTCCATTGGATTACATCTATAATTACACTCATGTTGTTTTCGAGTTTAAAGTTTTTTTAATGTGACAAAGTAAAAGTGTTGGCAACTGATGGCAAAGTGATTCGCTCTTCAATCATTTGAAAATCAGTGATATACAACGATTAATAAAGATTTGTAAAACTATATAACGTGGCGGTTTCTTTCTGTTAATCAGAGGGTCCTTGGTTCAAGTCCAAGAGGAGGAGCTTAAAAATCAGGCAGTTACAGAAGTGACTGCCTTTTTTATTTTAATGCTGTTATTCAAAATCCTGCAGCAATTCTACCATGCGTTGATTGGGCTCATCAAGATCAATGAGTCCGCTCCGCGGTCTGTCCAGATCGAGGATCGTAAACACAGTAAGGGAAAGCATCAATGAAAAGCCGGTTACAGAAATCCATTCTATTTTAGTTTTTCTCTCATAGCCCATCAGAAAGGCACTGCACAGACTCATGATAAACAAAAAGTATATAATAGAGTCCGGTACTTTGGCCAGGTTTGATGAAAGACGTGATGATGCGATATCGATCATCAGGGTAATTGCCGGTAACAACTGGGCAGCTTCCTCAGTTTCGGTGGCAGCCCGGGCATAGGTTGATGCTATCTTCCAGATCCTGTCGCTTATCACTTTTGATTGGTTATAGTACTCATATATCTGCCCGCCATCGACACCTTTGTGATAAAATGCGATGCGCGACTCTACATATTTTTTAAACTCAATGCGAAGAGGGGTTCGGATGCTGTCGGGGTAAACATCAGTCCGGAGGATGGCCGTTCCAATAGCATTCGTTTCATCAACGACTATATTTCTTCTGGTGTCATACCGGCCGTTGGCCATACCAAATGAAAATGCCAGCAATAGTGCCAGGAGTCCAAGCAATGTACTGCTGATCGCGGCAACATCAGTTTGCGGCTCCGTGTCTTCAGCTTTTTTGATACCGCGCTTTCTTAGTCCTGCTCCAATCAGGTAAAACAGGATAAGCAAAAGCGTTAGTACAGGAGTTAACACAAATAAGGATACCGATTGGAGAAGGGATGTAAGTAACATGGACAGTTTTTAGTAGTTCCGGCTAGTCCAATGTTATTAAAATAAATGCAGCAAGACAATATTAATCGCGGTCTCTTAAGCTGAACCCCACAGATAGGATAATTTATTTTATCTTTTCTCTGCGCTGTTTAACCTCGCGCCAGGTGGTAAGTATAAAACCTTCTTTCTCGAGAAATTTTTTCAACTCGGGGTCCATCATGGCAAGCATATCTCCTTTGCGTGTTTTACCGGAGTCAGAGATAAAACCAAAAACCTGAGTAGGTGATGTACAATGCATGATTACCATGGTAAGGCCGGGCTTCACTTGTCTGAGGGTTTCAATGTATTTTCCGGTAGCAAACTTCTGCAGTGCGGCATCACTGAGTTCTCCGGCTGGATATTTCCACTCATAACTTAAATTGTGCAGGTCGTCCAGCACCGGTAATCCGGCAGTCCAGATCATTTGCCCGGTTTGCCTGAATTGTTCCATCACGCCTACCGGGAACTGTAAACCGATCAGGGCATTATGTCCTCCGGGAAACATCACCGGAATTTTATTTTCAACACCTACCTGAATATACCGCTTTGTAAATTCAGGATGCGCGAACAAGGTGCCCATGTGTGAATCCAGGTGTGTCGGTTCAAAACCCATACTTCGTGCCCGTTCGATCTGTGCGCGAATCTCAGCTTCTACTTCATCCGCTTTGGCGTGCTGAACAACTTCCGGAACCGTAGCCCAGAAGGCTCCTTCGCTGTCTACTAATCCGGGTGATGCTGGCTTACCCGTTAGTGGCGACCAACGATAATCTTTCCATTCCGAAGTAAGCGTCAGGTGTAATCCCGCATCTACATTGGGATGATCTTTCATATAATGAACAAATCCCGGTACCCAAGGACACGGCATCATAATGCTCAGTGAAGTAGCCACACCTTTTTCAATGGCTTGTATGGCACCTTGGTTAGAGTCCCACGACATACCCACATCATCCACGTGAAGGATAATGACACGCGAACCTTTGGGATAGCCCAGTTTTTCGGCATAGGTTTCCTGTGCCTTGAGATCCGTGTATACGATGATCAACAGGGAGGCAAGGGCAATGTATTTTTTCATGAGATATGGATTGTAGTTGTATTGAAGTTACGAATGTTCTGAAATTATTCCCAGGATGTTCCTTCAGGATGAATGAAGGTTAGTGGTTATAAAATCTGCTATTGAACAGAAGCTTTTGTACAGACCCATCTATAACCTGCCGCGTACTTCGTTTAATCTGAGAGTCATCTGTTCGGCATCCTGTTCAATCCAGCGATTATAGTCCTCGATGGCCAGGAGACGTTCCTCTTCTTTTATATATCCTTCTTCAACGATTTGCTTAAGCCCGGCCACTTTTGTCCAGATGGCCAGCCGTGAGTTTTCTCCACGGTGATAAACTTCATTCGCCTCAATAACTTCAATAGTGTGAAGTCCGGCCTGACTAAAATAAGCCGCGAGTTCATCCGCTATGCGATTATTCATACCGGCATCAGAACGCCATTTCAAAAAGGTGTTGTAAAATTTTTGCATACTTAGGGGAGGAGCTGGTCTCCATTCAATCGCCTCATGATTATAGTCCAGTATCGAGATCTGTCCGCCTGGCTTAAGCATGGACTTCATTTTTAATAATGCCTCCAGGGGATTATTCAGCCATTGTAAAACACGAGCGGCTGTGATCATATCAAATTTTTCTTCTGGTTCAAAGGAAAAGAGGTCTGTGTGAAGAAGCTCAAGATTGGGCACATCGTTATAAGTTTCTTTTCCACTAAGAATGAATTTTTCTGTGTTGTCGATCCCGGTGACATAACCGGTTGGACCGACATATGAAGCCATTCCTTTGGAAATAGCTCCCGTGCCACAGCCTACATCGAGCACACGTAATCCGGGGCGTAGTACAGGAACTAATGTTCGGTAATCTACTTCTAATGAACGATCATCAAAAATTTTTGCAGCACCTTCATCGCGCTTGATCTCTTTGTTAGCTTTCATGAAACTGATTAACGTTAGTGTTGGTAAGGATGAAAATGTATTTCTATGGAAATGAAATAAATCAAAGCATGAAAACCAAATATGAATTCTTGCGAAAGAATGAAATGAGGGATCATTATGAATAAAAAAAGCGCATGGAATAATCCATGCGCTTTTTGTTTTTAGATGCTGATTGTTTAAGGGCAGTCAGCAAGGTAGTCTTCTCTGTCGGGTTCGATTTCATTTTCGATAAAATCGTCAACGTCATCATACCCTCCGTCTTCAATAGCTTCTTTTACAATTGTGCAGTTCTTTCCTTTTTTGATCAACGAGACAACGTCATCAAACAGATCGTCAATTTTTTCGCAATCTTCATCGAGGTAAGCCTCATCAATGTCCTCATATTTATCATCAACTTTGTCTTCCAGGCTGTCACAATCGAAGTCGTCATCATCACTGCAGGATACAAAGGAAACAGAAATGGCCAGCGCAAGTGCTACACCCAACAGGCTCTTTAAGAAATTTTGTTTCATAATAATGAGATAGGTTTTATGTTTACTAAATATAACCTCCTTAACTGTGTTATTCAAATAGAATAGCGGTAAAGAGTCATCAGATGCAATCACCTTTTAGAATAACCGACCACATTCTGTTTGAGGACGATTTTATAATTGTTCTGAATAAGCCTCATGGATTAATGGTTGAGCCTGATCGTAACGGTTATGCCAATCTTCAGCAATTGCTGAAAAAATATCTAAAAACTTCCGACTCTTCAGGTGAGGTATATGCCCAGCATATTCATCGTCTGGACAGGCCAGTCAGCGGTGTTATACTATTTGCCAAACAAAAATCCGTATTGAAAAACCTGAGCGAACAATTTGCTGAGCGAAGAGTCAAAAAATATTATCAGGCTATGACCACTGCATCACCATCACAGAACAGTGGAGTATTGGAGAACTGGTTTCGTAAGGAAAAGAAAAAGGCTGTACTTCACGATGAAGAAGTTCCTTTTGCTGAAAGGGTTAAACTGGATTACACGGTGCGCGAATTGGCAGCACAACAATTTCTATGGGATATTCAATTGCATACCGGCAAGTATCACCAGATCCGTGCGCAATTGAGCTATGTGAACTGCCCGATTATTGGTGATGGCCTCTATGGTTCAACAGTTCCGTATAAGGATAATGCGATTGCCTTGCATGCTTGCCGATTGATATTCCATCATCCGGTTACGAATGAAGAAATGTCAATCGGCATACAAAATGATTTTGCCAGAGCCTGATTAAAACGGGCTCTTTTCCAGCTTGCTGTCAGCCGGCAGCGTGAACAGTTTATCGTCCAGCTTTACAGGTTTCACTTCAGTAGCCACGCTCTCTAATGTAAACTGGTCGTTGTCTACAATCATCTTCAGAGGTACAGAATTGGTCTTAGCCATCACCTCATTCCAGTTCTGGTATTTATGCTTTTCAAACAGACTGGCATCTACCTTTAGTTTGGTGCTATAATAATATTTTTGAACGCCACTCTTGCAGGTAAGAATCAGTTCATCGCAAGAGTATCCCAGGATATCCACTACAGCTTTGTTTACTTCACTCTTCAATATTTCGTCATTGATTATGGCTCCGTCATTCCAGAGTATGGCTTCTGATGTAGCCACTTTGCTGTACAGTTTATTGTCTGTATTGATGTAGACCTGCCAGAAAATAAAATTTCCGTTTGTGGTGGTTCGGTAATTCCCACCTTTGATGGAATACTCCAGCGTAGTGCCCAGCATCGCAGCAAATTGCTGATCCGGTACGTTGGGCAGTTTGCTTTTAAATGAATTCTGGTAAACAACGATTCCTTCAAAGGATTGAGCTGAAGAATTTAAAAGGACTGTTGTGAGTAAAATGAAAACGGTGATCAGTTTTGTCATGGTAAGGGTTTTTAAATAATGGCTAATATAGGTATTGAAATAAAAAAACCATTTCATCTGCTGATGAAATGGTTTTACCAGTGGCGCTGGTTGTAGTCTAGTTTTGTGCTTTGCTCTTCGCAAATAGTGACGACATCGTAATTCTGGACAGGTACTTATCAAGATCGCTGTACTGAATGGTGATAATGTTCTCGATCTCTTTGGTCTCTATATTCTCATACACCTCAATCATCATCGCATTCAAAGAATACAGGTAGATACGATGGTCATAGAACTCCATGGAGCAAAGGTCAGTAGCAAAATCACGGACCAGTGTCATCTTATTCGGCATCGACAATTCATCAAATGATACATCTTTCATAATTCCTCCCTTCGTTTTAAAAAGCTTAAAAAATCTCTTCCACAAACGATTGTTTATACAAATAACGAAAGTTGTAAACAATTGATTTTGGCAGGTTTTTGCAGTTAAACCGGGAACAAGGGTTAAAAAGAATCATGCCTGAACAGCAAAAAGCTCTCTTGAAAAGGGTGAGATTCTATAAAAATCATTTTTCAGCGGAAAAAACGGTTTTCCACTGCAAAAGCATCAAAATTGAAGCAGATTGAAGGATTACATTTTTTTTTAGGTGGGAGGAAATAAGCCTGATCTGGTGGGTTTGAACCCATAATTGGCGCCATGATTTCCCCCTGGAAACAGCCTATTTGCCGTAAATGTCATTCAAAACCGAAGCAATACGCACACCTGCCTGAAGGAGCCGCTCCCGGACTATCGGAAAATACTTATAGGTATAGTTGTACCCCAGCTTCCCCTGGCCATAATCATAGACCTGCTTACGGTATGTCATGCTCTCAGCAGCCCAGTCGCGAACAGAGATCTTTTGCCATTGCTGGAGTTGTGCAGATGTAGGTTTGTCAAGTGATTGTGCAAGTTCGGTGTAGCTGAGTTTGGAATCATCGATCATATCACTATCCCATATACGATGTAAATTACTATCCACGCGAAACCACATTACCTTTACATCATTTCCACCGCGATCATTTCCACCACCTACGTGCAAGGGCTGATGAAGATCACCGATGAGGTGGATCAGCATCTTAACATACTCCGCTTCCTGTTTTGCATTCAGTTTTTTTGATTTCAGTTCAGCGATTATGCGTTCGAGTGTCTGGATCACATCACCTTTTGGATTCTTTGTACTTTGATCATAGGTCTCACCATTTTGAATGGTGACCCAATGCCAATCGGCCGTATAGTCATACGTTGAGTCGGACCTGATCTCATCCATCCACGTACTGGCCATGGCCAGTGATTGTCCATTCAAAATCCGGTCAAGCTCCTTCTTTGCATTTTTTGATAAATACTTTTCAGCGACCTGGCCGGTAGCCCGGTGGCCTGTTGCACCCCATGCGAATACTGACAGGTTTATGGTGCAAAGAAGAAGAAGAAGCAATAGTTTTTTCATATGTATTAGATGGATGCAATTTGTCTAAAATCCTAAAAATCAGGATTGCCTGGAGATGAATTTAAATTTATATCTTTAGTAAAGGCCTTTTTATGCCGCAAACGGTAAAACTTTCAGCGTTTCTTGTTGCCAACCAACTTGATATTAAAGGGATCAAAGCATTTCTCGATATTAAGCCACTGGCCGATTCTTCTTCAGAGTTATACTACAATTTCTCCGGTGGAAAATATCAGTATTACTTTAACTATGGTGTGATTGTATTTGCCGGATATTCCGAAGATGAAATGAAGTGGGGTATTAAAGCAGTCGCTGCCTTTCAACGGAATCCGGCCGTAAACTGGCTGCGCGATGATCACGAACTTCGTCAGGAAGAACGATCTGAATTGCTTTTTGAATTTGATGAGGTGGTCTTAGACCGGTTAGACGAAAAGGTAATTCGTATTGCCATGGTAAATCTGGCACAGTCGGTTGCGCTCGACTACTATCATGATGTCAGTGAAAACCTGCTTATGGAAGTAAGGGGATTTGCCACGCAGCTTGAGCTTACCGGAAAACTGAAGATCAGCCGCCAGAACATGATGCGTTTTATGGGCAAAGCACTGAACACGCAGAATGACATTGCAGAGAACATCTATATTTTTGATGCACCTGAACTGGTGTGGGATGATGAGTACCTCGACAGACTTCATCAGGGACTGATCAAACATTTTGATCTGAAGGTCAGATTCAGTGAAGTGGAATATACACTTCGCATCATTGAGGATAATCTTTCAGTATTCCTGGAGATCATCAATCAACGGGAGAGTTCCCTGCTGGAGCGCATCATTATTGTGTTGATCCTGGTGGAAGTATTTGATCTGCTCATCACCAAGTTCTTTTAACCATGCGCAAAGAAATAACTCTCGGTTTTGATATCCAGGCGCAGCCCGATGAAGTAACCTGCGGACCAACCTGTCTTCAGGCGTTGTATAATTTCTATGGCGATAACATTCCACTGAAGCAGGTGATTAAAGAAGTAAAGCAACTGAAAACAGGCGGTACCCTGGCGGTGATGCTGGGGAATCATGCGTTGAGGCATGGTTATAAGGCACACATCTACACCTATAACCTGAATGTATTTGACCCTACCTGGTTTGAACAGTCGCAGAAAAAGATGATTCAGAACCTGAAGCGACAAATGAATTTTAAATACAAGCGCAGAAAACTGATTGTGGCTTCACGCGCCTATATTAAATTTCTAGAGTCAGGAGGAGAACTTCACAACACAGAACTGGATGCCACACTGATTAAAAAATACCTTAAGCAGTCTACACCCATTCTAACCGGGTTGAGTGCAACGTATTTGTATGGTACTCCCCGTGAGATTCCGCAGTTTGATATTTACGATAGCATAAAAGGTGAGCCCTCAGGGCATTTTGTGGTGATCACCGGATATGATGAAGAAAAAGACAGCGTATACATTGCTGACCCGATGGAACCGAATCCACTGGGAAAGGGTCAGGTATACACCGTAAGTTTTTCGCGACTGATCAACAGCATTATGCTGGGTATTGTTACCTATGATGCAAACCTGTTGATCATTGAGCCGCGAAAAAAGAATGAAGCAGCTAAGACCCCTCAAAAATAGATGCCCAAGTTTATCATTGTTGAAAATCCCGATCACTGGAAATTCAGTCTCGAGGATGTGGAAGTGATCAGCCCGGTGCGTTACATCTCTGATGTAGCCTACCAGGATGCGAAAGGTTTAAAGATCATTAACCTCTGCAAGTCGTACCAATATCAAAGCATAGGGTACTATGTTTCGTTACTGGCTGAAGCACGTAAACATAAGGTGCTTCCGGGAATCTCGACCATACAGGATTTACGGTTCCCTTCCATACTTCGTGAAGACTCTGAAGATTTTCAGGACCTCATCCAAAACTCTTTCAAAAATGAAACGCGCGATAAAGTTGAATTCGACATATACTTTGGTATTACGCAGCATGAACACCTCAATAAACTGGCGCGACAACTTTTTCAATATGTTCAGGCACCATCCTTAAGTGCAACTTTTTCTAAAAAGAACAAATGGGTATTGCAAAGTGTAAAGCCCTTGAGTCTGGATGAGGTACCGGAAGAAGACGGACCTTTGCTTCGTAAGGCCGTACAAAAATATCTGGAACGCAAGCGTGATGTGCGACCCGATAAAAAGAAATATGATCTGGCAATCCTGGTGAATCCTGAAGACAAGTACCCGCCCTCCGATGAAAAGGCTATTCAGAAATTTGTGAAGGCTGGTGATCAGGCAGGATTCAATGTGGAGTTGATCACAAAGAATGATTTTGGTGAACTGATCCAGTATGACGCCTTATTTATTCGTGAGACTACCTTTGTCAATCACCATACCTTTAAGTTCGCCAAAAAAGCAAAGTCTCTGGGGCTTGTGGTTATCGATGATCCCGACTCTATATTAAAATGCACCAATAAAGTATATCTCTATGAATTACTGACTGCCAACAAGGTGCCCACACCCAAATCGTTTGTGATCAGCAAAGAGAATTATAAGACCCTTCCGGAAAAACTGGCCTACCCGTTTATTCTGAAACAACCGGATGGCGCATTCAGTAAGGGGGTTTTCAAAATTGATTCGGCAGATCAGTATAAACAGGTCTGCAAGAACATGTTTGAAAAGTCAGAGTTACTGATCGCGCAGGAGTATTTACCCACACCATTCGACTGGCGTGTAGGCGTTATCGATGGTCAGGCACTTTTTGTTTGTAAATATTATATGGCTTCTGAGCATTGGCAGATCGTGAACTGGAATACCGACAAGCAAAATCAGGATGGAGAAGTAGAATCCATTGCCGTAGATCAGGCACCTTCCGGGTTGATCAAGACCGCCTTAAAAGCAACATCGCTGATCGGAAAAAGTTTATACGGTGTAGATATGAAAGAGGTAGAGGGAAAGTTCTATGTGATAGAGATTAATGACAATCCGAACCTGGATGCCGGTAATGAGGATAAAATTCTGAAGGACAAGCTGTATTCCACCATCATGGATGTGTTCTTAACGAAAATTAAAAATGACAAATAGTTTACTGTTTAAGATCTAAAGTTTAAAGGTTATCCGAAACTTTAAACATTAAACATTGAACCTTAAATCAAAATTATGGAACCTTCCCGTATTCATCTCTTTCAGGCCTTTGGCATTGAGCTTGAGTATATGATCGTTGATCGTGATACCCTTCAGATCAAACCCATCACAGACGAATTATTAAAACACGAACTGGGAAAGTATGACAGCGATTTTGAAAACGGAATGGTCACCTGGTCGAATGAGCTGGTACTGCACGTAGTGGAGATCAAGTCTGCCAAACCGGAAAGTAATTTTAATGTACTGGAAAATGAGTTCGTCCAGAATATTAAGCGGATCAATGAAGTACTGCGGAAGTGGAATGCCATGTTAATGCCGTCTGCGGCTCACCCGTTTATGGATCCGGCATCGGAAACTAAACTCTGGCCTCATGATAACAATGAAGTATACGACATCTATAATAAGGTGTTTGATTGCCGCGGCCACGGGTGGTCAAATTTGCAGAGCACTCATTTGAATCTTCCGTTTTACGATGATGAGGAGTTTGCCAAACTTCATGCAGCTATCCGGTTGGTGCTTCCCATACTTCCGGCCTTGTGTGCAAGCTCTCCGGTTCTGGATGGAAAGTTTACAGGTACTTATGATACCCGCTTAAAGTATTACAAAACTAATCAGGCAAAAATTCCATCCATTACAGGCCGTGTAATTCCGGAGGCCGTATTCTCCAAGCGCAATTACATCAACACGATCTATGAAAAGATCAAAACTGATATTGCACAATACGATCCGGAGAATATCCTCAATCCCATTTGGGTGAATTCACGCGGAGCTATTCCCCGGTTTGATCGGGGTTCAATTGAGATTCGCATAATGGATATTCAGGAATGCGCAGGAGCAGATCTTGCCATTGTTACTTTAGTTATCGAAACGATTAAGGCTTTTGTTCACCAACGTTTCCTGGATCATGAAGCGCAGATGAAATGGAAGACTGATGATCTGGCCAGAATTCTGGAACAAACTACAGAAAGCGCACAGGATACCATTATTGAAAATCAGGAATATCTTTCCGTGTTTGGCTTTGCAGGAAAAAGTTTGCGTGCTGATGATCTCTGGAAATTTATTTACGAAAAGATGATTGCTTCCGGAAGTCAGGCTTTGATCAAATGGAAACCGGAAATAGGAATAATTCTGAAAGAAGGAACGCTGGCAAACCGAATTGTTAAGGCTATTGGTACTCAGCCCCAAAGAGAGCAGATAAACTTGGTCTATAAAAAGCTATGCGATTGCCTGTCGCAGAACAGAATGTTCAGATCATAACCGGGAACGTTTTTTTTGCTTGCATTACCGGATTTATACCTACCGCACGTGAAATCAAATTACACCGAGTGTTTCAGTAACGCTATATTGGTTAGTATTGGGGGTAGCACCTTCAGTATTCAACGAAATCTTTAATGGAATAAATGCCACACTATTTCTGTTGAATTCTGACAGGGTAATTTCTAACTTGAAGTAACAGGAAAACTGGATGATCAACGAGGTAATCAAATTTAAAAACGTGCTGACAATTATTTTAGGCTGTATGATTTTTTCAATTTCGGGTTGTAAGGATGACGGAAACGGAGGTCCCGATGAAGAAGAGCCGCGCGACTTAACCGGTTTTTATTTTGGCGCTGACCTGTCGTATGTAAATCAGATTCTGGATTACGGAGGTATTTATAAAGAGGCGAGTGTAATGAAAAATCCGTATCAGATATTTAAAGACAGAGGTACCAAACTGGTTCGTTTCAGGCTATGGCATAATCCGGAATGGACGAAAGATGTTTACGATCCGGCCGGAGATCAGATGTATAACGATATACAGGACGTAGCCAGGGCAATTGAACTCTCTAAAGCGCAAGGTCTTGAAGTGCTTCTCGATTTTCATTATTCTGATTCGTGGGCTGATCCGGGCAAGCAAACTATTCCCGCAGCATGGCTGGAAATTAAAAGTATAGATGTACTGGAAGATTCGGTTTATAACTACACATTCAAAACACTGAAGTTCCTGGACGGAAAAGGCCTGATGCCTGAGTTTGTTCAGATCGGAAATGAAACAAACTGCGGAATGCTCTCTACCAGCGTGCCTTCCGGATTCCCGGCCTGTAATGTTTGCAATGGTGCGTGGCAGAATGCCGGACGCCTTATCAACACAGCCATTGATGCTGTAAAGGACGCATCTGCTACATCAGCCATCAAGACAAAAACGATTCTCCACGTAGCGGATCCAAAAAATGTAGAATGGTGGTTTGATAACATCAAGAGCAACGGTGCCGTAACCAATTTTGATGTTGTTGGATTTTCATATTACCCGCTGTGGCACACAACGGTTTCAGTTGATCAGCTTTCGGACAAGATATCTTTGTTCAAAAGCAAATACGGAAAACAGGTGATGATTCTGGAGACAGCCTATCCCTGGACAACCGAGGCAGACGATAGCTATAATAATAGCTTCGGATCAGAAACAGCGATCACAGGTTACCCTAAAACGAAACAAGGTCAGAAAGATATGATGATCAAACTGACACAGGAAGTATTGGACGGAGGAGGGCAGGGCATCATTTACTGGGAGCCGGCCTGGATAAGTTCACCGATGAAAGACTTATGGGGAACGGGATCATCCTGGGAGAATTGCACCTACTTTGACTTCGATGGAAATGCCATGGATGTAATGGATTACGTGAAGCATAGTTACAAGTGAGCAATTACGCGTAAAAGCCTACTCTGAATACAGAGAGTGTATTCAATGATAGCGGCATCATTTTAACGATAACTACAACGCACTATGATTTTTAAAAAATATGCTTTTACAGGTGGAGCAATTCTCTGCCTTTTCGCCATGTTGATCTGCACTTTTTCAGCGACAGCCCAAAAGAAAAGTGATGATGTAATCGTAGATGCCAATGGTGTCATGCGGTGGGGAAGTACCAAAGAAGAGGTACATGCTTTCGGAGTGAACTACACCGCCATGTTTGCACATGCCTACCGTACCGCCAAACGATTGAATATTTCCCTGGAGAAAGCCATTGACGATGATGTGTATCATTTCTCACGATTGGGGTTCGATGCGTTCAGAGTGCACGTGTGGGATTGTGAGATCAGCGACACGCTGGGAAATCTCCTGAGTAATGATCATCTCCGTCTTTTTGATTATGCACTGAAGAAAATGAAAGACCGTGGGATGAAATTTATAATTACCCCGATTGCGTACTGGCCAAACGGATACCCTGAACCTCCTGAAAAAACTCCTGGATTTGCTACGAAGTATGGTAAAGAAGATTGCCTGACCAATGAGGATGCAATCAAGGCTCAGGAAAAGTATTTGTTCCAGTTCCTGAATCATGTCAATGAATATACGGGTATTGCGTACAAGAGTGATCCGTCTATTATCGCATTTGAGATCAGCAATGAACCGCATCATCAGGAAGCTGCAGAGAAAGTAACCACGTTCATTAACCGGATGGTAAAATCCATGCGTAACACGGGTTGCAGGAAACCGATATTCTATAATGTAAGCCACAGTATTCAACTGGCTGACGCTTATTTCAAAGCCAATATTCAGGGCGGAACGTTTCAATGGTACCCTACGGGGTTGGGAGCAAGACATGAGCTGGGTGGAAACCTGTTGCCGAATGTTGACAAGTATACTATTCCTTTTGCCAATCTGCCATCGTTTAAAAAAATGGCCAGGATTGTTTATGAGTTTGATGCCGCAGATGTGGGGCGTTCCTATATCTATCCGGCAATGGCACGGAGCTTTCGCGAGGCAGGGATGCAGGTCGCTACGCACTTTGCTTACGATCCGACATTTATGGCAGATGTCAACACCGAATACAATACACATTATATGAACCTGGCCTTTGCTCCGCAAAAAGCATTGAGCCTGAAGATTTCTTCTGAAGTGTTTCATGAAATACCGATGAAGAAAGCGTTTGGTAATTATCCGGCCAACACATCTTTTGGGAATAGTAAAGTGAACTACGAGAAGGACCTGGCTGAATATGTTACAGATACAAAATTTATCTACACAAATCATACATCAACCGCACCTAAAACAGAGAAACTGGAAAGTATTTCAGGCTGGGGAAATTCCTCACTCATTCAGTATGAAGGTACCGGAGCTTACTTTCTTGATCGGCTTGAAGCAGGTGTTTGGCGATTGGAGGTGATGCCTGACGCCATTTGGATAGCAGATCCATTTGAACGTACGAGTCCGAAGAAAAAAGTAGCTGTGATCAACTGGCGGCAATGGCCGATGACGATCAACCTCACTGATCTGGGTGAAAACTTTACAGTTAGTCCGTTGAATGACGGAAACTCATCAGTCGTGAACGTGAATGGAAAAATACTTTCTGTTTCTCCAGGAACCTATCTCCTTCAACGTAAAGGTGTGTCAGCAAAATATTCCGGTAGTGACCGGTGGAAGAACGTGGTTCTAAAAGAATTTGCAGCACCGGTAACAACCTTAAATGGATCCTATGTACTTCATCAGCCGGGTACAGAGATCACTGCAGGTAAAGCACATGCTATCCGGGCCACTATCGTTACAACAACTGAACCATCACAGGTGCAGGCAAATGTTTTCGGCAGAGGATGGAGACCGGAACTGATCAAGCTGGAAAAGAAATCCGGATATGTATATGAGGCTGTGATTCCCGAAAAACTGGTTGAGGAGGGTTATCTGCGATACACTATTACGGTCACGGAAAAAGATAAAGTACATACATTCCCATCCGGGATGGAAGGAACTCCGGGGGGATGGGACTTTTATGATGAGAGTGTTTATCGCGTTCGTGTAGTATCGGGTGATAATCCAGTATATCTCTTCAATGCGGCAACTGATGCAGAAAAGCTCTCACGCCAATGGCTGAGAACTTCCGTATTGAAACCTTTACCGGAACCAAACTCAGCGGAGTTGTTGATAACGATCGAGAAATTATTTACACCTGACCCGGAAAATAAAAACGGAGAGCAGATCCATGATTATTCCATGCGGTATTATTTCGGTAGACAAATTTCTGATCGCATAAACGATCTGTGTGGCAAAAAGAAACTGATTGTCCGGGCTCGTTCATTGGATGAGAAACAACGTGCCGTACAAGTGGTTTTAATTGCAAAGGATGGATCCGCTTACGGTTCAGTTATTTCGTTGGGAAATGAAATAAAAGATTATGAACTGTCGCTAGCTGAATTAAAAGATGTCAGGGTAGTTACATTGCCCAGACCGTATCCCACATTTTTACCGTATTATTTTCACAGGGATACCAACAGTAAGCTGGACCTGAACAGCATCGAAGTATTACAAATTTCAATAGGTCCTGGAATTTCTGAGAGTGAGTTGCAGAATAGTCACGGACTCGCCATTGAGAGCATCCGGGTAGAATAAAATTATGGAGCCCTTTTGACCTCTGTTCGCACGCGTTAAAAACGCGTGCGACTTATGAGGCAGGTTAACGAGTTATTATTAATTCATCGACACCGTTTCAACAGCACTTTCGCCTACCACCAGTTTCAACGTAGCGCCTTTGCTCTTATGCTGAATGGTGCTCTTGAAAATGATCATGTAATTTCCGGGTTTTACATTTTCGGCAATGCTCACTTTGGCTACACTGCTGTTGATAACACCTTCAGCAGGTTCAAAGCTTACGGTTACACCGGCAGGTAAACCGGAAGAAAGTCCTAATACGGCATTAGACTTCAAATATGATTTTGATCGGTTAAGGTTGATCTCAACTTCTTTGGTTTGACCAGGTTTAGCTTCCAGGGTTGATGCTGACAGGTCAATGGTGAACTCTGAACGGGGGGCAGTTTTCTCCTGTGCGAATCCGATAAAAGTAATGGCAGACAGGGCAATGATGAGGATAGATTTTTTCATATGATATTGTTTTAACATTACGAGCTTAGATGAACGCAAAACAACATCAAGGATCGAAACGATATGCAGCAATGAAGCCGATAGCCAGGTTCTTGTTGTGAATGGCAAGCTTTGGGGTGAATGTAATTGGCTGTGGGGTAAATGGAATCAGGCTAATTCCATCACATTGCGTAACTGTTGAATCTTTTCGATTACCTCTTTACCCTTTGGGCGTGAAACGGGTATGAAAAGATCAGTATCCAGGATCTGAAGCTTATAACCGTTAGTATTTCCGGAGATGTTACTAATGGCATTTACATTAACGATGTAAGACCGGTGGCACCGGATGGTAAATGAGTTATTGATCTGGCTTTCAATGTTTTTAAGATTTACCCGAAGTAATTTCTTCTGTATGCCGTGGCCGTTTTTCCAGAATACCGTAGAATAATTATCATCGGCTTCAACAAAAAGAAGATCAGGCAAGTGAAGGTCCAGGGTTTCACTGGTATCCGAATGCAATGTTATCGGGGCGCTGGTGGTGTTTTTGACCGGAACCTCTTTTTTCAGATTCTTTATTTTTTCCAGTTCCCGGTTAGCACTCAATGCACCTTTCAGATTCTGTTGTAGCATATTGGTTTTCAGAAAAAGAAAAATGATGGTAACTGGAATAACTCCGGTCATAGCCACCTGAATGTTTGCTCCTATAATATTATCGATCAATGTCTTTTCCGGGCAGATATAGGTTTCATCCAGGATGGTGCTGGCAATTCCGATCAGTATAAGGTGCAGCAGGGTAAGCATACTGTATTTCCCGATTGTCCAGGTTGTGGCATCAAATGCTTTAGGAAAAAGCCGGGGAAGGATTATGATATCAAAGAACAACACAACAAATGTTACACCACCAAACAGGAATTTGTGCCCTATAGTAAGTTCCACATGGCGGTTGAAATATGGTCTGTACAGATGGAGGAACGCCACAACAAAAAGACTTATCGCCAGAATGAGCAGGATGTTCTTCCTGTCATCATTCAGATAAAACGGGAAAGGTGATTTTAGTCGTTCTGAAAGGGTCATGGCTGATTATTACTCACCAGAAAATTACGAATGTTATGCCTGTAAAGTTCCACCAATCAGATCAAAAGATAAAACAAAGCGAGTATCTTGAATGCCATCGCTGAAAATGAATGTTAGTATGCCATTCCTCTTAACGTGTGAACATGCCGTAAATACAATTCCTGATCAGTTTCGTCACCTTTTTAATGGAGCTGAACAAGTGCTTGACTCTCATCGTGGGGTCGACATAGGTGCGGGTTTTTTAGCGACTGAACTATCACGTGTTTTGGAATTCCCTCTTTTTTCTGGCGAAGTATCCAGGCTACTTATAGAATTAAATCGTTCTGTCGGCCACCCTCAGTTATTCTCAGAATTCACCTGCATGTTATTGGAGACAGAAAAAGAAAATTTGATAAAGAACTTTTATACACCTTACCGGACCTGCGTAGAAAAATGGATAGCTTCATCGGTGAAACCTGTCGTTCACCTTTCTATACATTCTTTCACACCTGTGTTCAATGGTTTCACCCGTGAGGTTGATATAGGGTTGTTATTTGATCCAGAACGAAAATTCGAACGAGACTGCTGTGATATCCTGAGCCGGCAATTACTACAGGACCTTCCGGATAGCGTGATCCGTTTTAATGAACCTTATCAGGGTGTTGATGATGGGTTTACTACGTATCTCCGAACGCGATTTGGTGATACGGAATATGCGGGGATTGAACTCGAAGTGAATCAAAAATATGCAGGAACGGAGAAATTGAAATTGATTCAATCTGCTTTGGTCAATGCCGTAAGAATTCTGCAGACTGATCTGACAAACTGGTTTAATGTGTTCCGGTAGAAGTTTCAGCCGGGGTTTTCTCTTCCTGATCTTTTGATTTTATCTTCTCCATATTCTTCCGGATGTTATTCTTCACTTCTTTGGGAAGATATTTTTTCTTTCCGGGCTTTGGGCAATCCCATTCTTCAACGGAAACATTACTGATGGTGCGTACCGTATTTTTGGGAACTCTGTTTTGTGACGTATTTGATTCAGCATCGGCTGAAAGTGAACTGCTGGACTCCATGAAGCGCCTGTGAATTGTGCTCTTCTTTGCCTTTGCATATTTGGGCTCGGGGCAGGGAATCTTTCCGGTCATACACGATGCGCAAAGTGTAGCTACCAGTAAAATCAAAGATGCTCTCATAACTCTAAATTTTTTAGAAATATAAAGGCCACCAGGATGATCGTTAATTCCAGTAAGCTGCAAAAAGTAGCCCCTATAGTTAACAACGCGCAGGTAATTTACTTATTTTTTTTTCAGAGAATATTAAAAATAAGCTGCCTGTACCCTGAAAATTCCGGTTTCATCTTAAACAAAATAACTTTCAGAAGTCTACCGAGTTACTTATATTTTGTTCTGTTACCATCGTTATCTGCATGCCGGAACTTCGTTTCAGAAATCGGGTCATCTATTTTACCGTCATTTTGATTGGTGTCCTTCTCCTGGTGAACATGACCCTTGTCTATAAAGGCAACCAGGTTATCAATCACAATAAAGCCATACAGGAGGAGGCTGAAAAGATCAGACTTACCACTGTAGAAATGATGCGCGCGATTCATCTACTCGATGTCGGGCTGCGTGGTTATGCGCTTTATCCGAAAGGTAATATGATCACTCCTTTTGATACAGCGAATAACCGGAAGGTTCGATTAATGCGAATTCTCGAAAAAGAATTGAGTGGTCAACAATTTCCGATGGAAAAATTTACTGCGTTTCGCGATAGCGTAGAAACGTATTTCGCTGCCGCCAACCGCATGAAAAGGCATCTGGATGACGATAATGAAATTGAATTTCAGAAGTTATTCAGATCAGACCGTGGCGCCAACCTTGTAGTAACATACAGAACATTTCTTTTTGCCGTAAATGAATTTCAGGATAAGGTTATTCAGGAGGCTAAGACCAACCACGATAACACACAACGATTTATTCATTGGTTGCAGCTATTCATATTTCTGCTGTGTGTTCCTACGCTTTTTTACCTGGCCCATTATTCGGTCAGAACATTTCTCCTGATAAAGCGCCTGCATGAATCAGAAGCGGAACGTGTACGGATACTTGCGAATCAAAACGTTACCCTGGAGCAGCAAGTGCATCTTCGTACTATGGAATTGCAGGCCATGAATGAGGAGATCACTGCACAAAACGAGGAGATCACCGCACAAAACGAGGAGATCACCGCACAAAATGAAGAGATCACGGCTCAAAATGAACAGCTGACGCATCATCGCGAAGAACTTGAGAAGAACCATGAGGACCTTAAACTAAAGCACGAAGAGTTACAGGTTGCTCAAAAGGTGATTGAGGTTCAGCATAGCCTGATTCAAAGGCATAATGAAGCACTTGTGCATGAAGTAGATAATCAAACTGAATATCTCACCCGAGCTAACATTGAACTGAAGGAGCGCAACACACGTCTTGAACAATTTACGTATGTGATCTCGCACAACCTTAGAGGACCGCTTTCCCGTATCCAGGGGCTTGCGGCTATTCTTGATATGGCGGCATCCTATCAGGAGATGAGGGACATTGCGGATAAAATGTCAATCTCAACCAAAGACCTGGACCGCGTGGTCAAGGATCTTACGGCTATTACAGAGATTCGTAACATCGACTATAAAGCACTTGACGATGTGAAGTTGCCGCTCGTACTTAGTCACGTAGTACAGATGCTTGATGCTGAAATAAAAGAAAGTAAAGCCCATATCGTTGCTAAATTTGAAGTTGAAGTAATCCGATCGCTGCCATCCTATATCGAAAGTATTTTCTACAACCTGATCAGCAATGCAGTAAAATACAGAAGTCCTGACCGGATGTTGGAGATAATGGTTCACTCATTTATTAACGTAGAGAAAATTGTAATTGAGTTCCGGGATAACGGGCTTGGTATTGATCTGCAAAAACACCACGATAATTTGTTCCTTCCCTACAAACGATTTCACCATCATGTTCAGGGTCGTGGTCTGGGTTTATACTTAATTAAGACTCAGATCGAAACGCTTGATGGTAAACTGGAAGTCGAAAGCACGGAAGGCGCAGGATCGCTATTTAGAATTCTTTTCCGGAAAGGTTCACTAAAAGACTTTAATGTGCCAGGCTCTTGACCAGGTTCTTCCTGCCCGAAGAGATTCAATCCCTTCTTTATGATGTAATTGTTGATCGTGGTCAACAGCATCTGCTATGCCGCACCACGGTTCTAGACAAACAAAGTCAGCATTCTTTGCTGCCCAGATTCCAAAAAAAGGAAAACCCTCAAAAGTAAATTCAAGCCCGTGATTGTGTTTAGTAGATTTTAATGAAATCGCATCAGATTTCAGGTGCTTTAACACAAGCGCGTCATTTTCAAAAAGCTTTTTATCGAGCGGGAGTTTATTAGTATTGGTTAGTAAGAATTCAGGTTCCGTTTTAATCAATCCGTCATTACTGATAGGCCACCGCGGACTGTTTTCGGTTCTATTGAATTCCAGGTAATAATCAGTATACGCAGACCCGTTAACTATTGGCACCTTAAAAGCGGGATGCGCTCCAAGTGAAAAGAACATAACATCATTACCGGTGTTCTTTACTTCATAGGTAACAGATAGTGTGTATGCTGTGATACTATAAATGATACGCAGTTCAAACGGGAACGGATAATGCTGAAGCGTGGACTCATTACTGATCAGCAGAAAGGTAATTTTGTCTTCTTCTTGGTTTTCTGTACCAAATGAATGGTCACGTGCAAATCCATGCCGGCTGAGGGTATACTTTTTATCTTTATATAAATAGGCATTGTCTCTCAGTGCACCGACAATGGGAAAGAGAACCGGTGATGTCTTTCCCCAGAACAGTGGGTCACCACTCCACATGTACTCCAGCTGGTTTTGCTTGTGTACAACACTGAAGAGCTCTGCGCCTTTGTCTTTTATTTTTACTATCAACGATTGATTTTGAAGCACGTACTCCATAACGATCAGCTGGCTTTGAATTCGTTTATAAAGGTGTTTAAAATTTCCTGCATGGGTTTTATGGCGGTAACATATTCAATGGAAGGACCTGCACACCACACGGTTTTATACGTAGCGCCAAATGCTGCTTTCTCAACCTGTTTCATTCCCCGCAGGGCGATCAGCATCTTGGCATATTTCTTCAGTGTTTTATTGTTGTTCAGAACCCATTCCAGAAAATTGGCCTTGGTCCCAAGTTGCTGTACATAGGGTGTGTTGATCACCGTAAGGGGTGAGCCGGATAATTTCGTGGTCATTACAATATCCGCTTCACCATAGTCGATCATAGCTTGCTTGTATTCCGCGGAAACGTCTGATTCCTCACACGCGATAAATATGGTTCCGATAGAAGCTCCTGCAGCGCCCCATTGCATCGCTTGTTTCAGATCCTTTCCCTTTGCAATTCCTCCGGCCGAAATCACCGGGATCGTACAATTTCTGGTTAATAGCGTTACCAGTTCTTCGGGTGATAAATTTCCGGCATGCCCCCCGGCACGGTTATTTACGGCAATCACAGCATCGGCACCGAGGTCCTGGACTTTCTGCGCATAGTTTAAATCCACTACATCGCAAAAGACTTTAATACCGCGGGGCTTACACTTTTCAATTACCTCTTTTGGATTACCAAGTGAAGTAATGATATAATCAACCTTCAGCTCTAAAAGCGTTTCAAGTTGAGGTCGGTATTTGGGATTGGAACGATTGACGATCAGATTTACACCAAAGGGTTTGGAAGAAAAGGTTTTAATATCGTGGATCGCATTGCGCAACTCTGCATCTGTGCGGTAATTCAATGCAGGGAAGGCAGCGCTTACGCCACAGGATAAAGCCGCCTTTATCATCTTCGTGTTGGAGATCAGGAACATCGGGGCAACAATAACCGGATAGTCAATACCCAGAAGTTTGTCTAGCGTCATGTCAGGCATGGTTTGGTCATTCAGAAACTAAATGTAAATAATCTGGCGTTACCAGAATGGTTCAAAAACAAATTGCTATTGAATTAGTTTATAATAAAGAGCCCACATCATGGATTTACTGACATTTACTGATAGCGGCATTTACTGTCCCAGGGCCGATGTTTATCTCGATCCCTGGAAGCCTGTAAAAAGAGCTTTGATCACGCATGGTCATTCCGATCATGCCTATGGCGGTCATGAACATTACTTATGCACACATCAAACTAAACCGATCATAGCGCATCGTCTGCGATTGAGTGACAATATTCAGTCGGTTGAATATGGGGAATCAACAAGTATCCACGATGTGAAATTTTCATTTCATCCGGCTGGCCATATTCCAGGCTCTGCACAAATACGAATTGAACACAAAGGTGAAGTATGGGTTTTTTCAGGTGACTACAAACTTCAATCCGATGGAATATCATTACCCTTCGAGCCTGTTCGTTGTCATGTGTTTATAACGGAATCCACTTTCGGGTTACCCATTTATCGCTGGGAACCACAGACTAAAATCTTTGACGACATGAATCAATGGTGGCGCAAAAATCAGCAGGAAGGTAAAGTATCTGTTTTGGCCGGATATGCATTGGGTAAGGCACAGCGGATCTTGAAGAACATCGATTCTTCTATCGGAAAAATATTTGTGCACGGAGCGGTTGACGTGATGAATGATGTCACCCGACCTTGTATATCCGGTTTACCCGAAACGATCCGTGTAACTCCGGAGATGAAGAAAGCAGAGTTTGAAGGTGCTCTTGTGGTATGTACACCTTCCGCTGTTGGTTCTCCATGGATGGGAAAATTTCTTCCGTATTCATTGGGTATTGCTTCAGGATGGATGAACCTTCGCGGAGCGCGGAGAAGACGCGGGGCCGACCGTGGCTTTGCTTTGTCAGATCATGCCGACTGGAATGAACTCAACCGGACAGTTCGCGAAACAGGTGCTCAGAAAGTATATGTAACACATGGATATTCTGAAGTGTTTTCAACATGGCTCAAACAGAACGGAATTGAAAGCGAAGTGATCAAAACCTATTATGAGGGAGAGCTGGCAGAAGTAGCAGAAGGTGACATAACAAATGAAAACACTTCCGCATGAAAAACTTTGCCAGACTCTTTACCGAATTGGATCAGACAACCCGCACAAATGATAAAATACTGGCGCTTGAACAATACTTTAAAACAGCTTCCGATTCTGATAAAACGTGGGCAGTCGCTCTGCTCTCTCACCGCAGACCGAAACGCACGGTTAATACCACGTTACTGGCTCAGTGGGCTTCCGAACTTTCCGGATTACCACAATGGTTATTTGACGAATCGTATCACGTGGTAGGTGATCTCGCTGAAACAATAACCCTGATGTTACCCCCTGCACAGGAAACAACAGATGAGTCACTGAAATTCTGGATCAATTTTATTCAGTCTCTTGAGCCGCTGGGCATTCAGCAAAAGCAGGAAAAAATTCGTTGGGCCTGGAACCGGCTGGATGGAACAGAGCGATTTGTATTCAACAAACTGATTACCGGTGGTTTCAGAATGGGTGTATCCCAGCAGCTGATGGTGAAGGCTGTAGCGAAAGCAACGGGAGTGAAGGAAAATAAAGTAGCGCACAAGCTTATGGGTCGTTGGTCGCCTGAAGAGCACTCTTTTGAAACCTTGCTGATATCAGCAGATGAACAGGATGATTCAAAGCCTTATCCCTTTTACCTTGCCTATGCACTGGAAGGAGAAGTCAGTACATTGGGAAATCCTTCAGACTGGTTTGCGGAAAGAAAATGGGATGGAATCCGTGGACAGGTTATTGTCAGGAATCGTGAGTTGTTTGTTTGGTCACGTGGAGAAGAGCTGGTGACTGACAAATATCCCGAATACGGAGTAATGAAAGATATCCTACCCGATGGCACGGTGCTCGATGGCGAGATCCTTCCCTTTATGAATGACCGGCCACTTTCATTCAATCAACTGCAAACCCGAATCGGAAGAAAGTCATTGAATTCAAAAATACTCAAAGAGGTTCCGGTAGCTTTTGTCGTGTATGATATAATAGAGTGGGAGGGTAATGACATCCGCGACTGGCCCATGTATGAACGCAGGAAAAAGCTGGAGGAGATCGTTGGTGAAAGTGACGTTCTTCGGTTATCTCCGTTGGTTTCATTTGATAGCTGGGAAGCGCTCGCAGAAGAAAGGTCAAGATCACGTGATTTGTTAAGCGAAGGCATTATGCTAAAGCGTAAGGATTCTGTCTATCGGGATGGACGAAGGCGTGGCGACTGGTGGAAATGGAAAATTGATCCCTTCACCGTTGATGCTGTGATGATCTATGCCATGAGCGGCCATGGAAGAAGGGCAAATCTGTTTACGGATTATACCTTTGCTGTATGGGATAATGATCAGCTGGTACCGTTCACGAAGGCATACAGCGGATTGACCGATGAAGAGATCAGACAAGTGGATCGTTGGGTAAAGCAAAATACGATTGAGCGTTTCGGCCCCGTGCGAAGTGTGAAAGCTGAACTGGTTTTTGAGATAGCCTTTGAGGGCATTGCAAAATCCTCACGACATAAATCAGGCATAGCCTTGCGTTTTCCACGCATTAAACATTGGCGGAAAGACAAACCTCCGGGTGAAGCCAACACCTTGAATGATCTGAAAGCATTGCTGGAATAGTGGTAAACTTATTATTTACAATTGGCAGAAATGGATGAATTGGAAGTTCCCATAAATTTTTTATTAATTTGTTCTGAAAAATAGAAACATATCCAACCCGGTTTCAGTTTAAGCCCATAGTATGAAAGGATATTTAGGTGAATTTGAAGAACTCGTGCTGCTTACCATCGCCACACTGGGGAAGGAAGCCTATGGAGTTTCTATTAAAGAAGACATTGAAAACCGGACGGACCGATCCCTGAGCATTGGTGCGCTGCATTCCACCATTACCCGGCTTGAAGAGAAAGGTTTTATCAAATCATGGCTGGGCGATCCGACACAGGAGCGGGGAGGCAGACGCAAGCGGTATTTTGAACTTACACACGAAGGCAAAGTAGCGCTCCACAACATGAAAGATCTGCGTGATGAATTGTGGAAGTTGTCGAAAACCAAACTGACCTTATCCAGATGAACAAGAAACCCATAAGACCACCCAGACTGGCCGATCGTTTTTTCGAATGGTATTGCCGCCATGCATCGGTAGAAGATCTCCACGGAGACCTGGAAGAAATTTTCTATCACAACCTGGAAAAAGTATCCGCTAATAAAGCCAGATGGCTGTATTGGAAATCCGTTGTTTCATTGGTTCTCTCCTATGCTGTGAAAAAACGTAAAAAGAATTCTGCCTATCACCATTATGCAAATGCAAATTCAACAGCCATGCTTGCTAATTATTTTAAAGTAGCTTCACGAAGTTTATTGAAGCAACGGTTCTTTACCACAATCAATGTGTTGGGTATGGCAATCGGAATGTCGTTCAGCTTGTTGCTCATTACCATGTTGTCTTTCCTGCGTCATTATGATACGTTTCATGCGAATCGCGATCGTATCTACCGGATTAACACAACTGCAGATGACCGTGTGCGGATAGATGAATATGCTTCTACACCTCTCGTATTGGGAGAAAAAATAATGAACGAATACTCTGGTGTTGAAAAGGTTGTGCGCATCAACTCGTTGTTCGCAGCGGATGCATCGTATGAAACCCAGGTTGTTCCACTAAAAGGATATTTCGCTGATCCGTCTTTTCTCGAAGTATTCACTTTTCCTCTAGTAAAGGGAAACAAGTCTGCTGCATTGCTGAAACCAAACAGTGTAGTGATCACGGAAAAGGCAGCCTATAAAATGTTCGGAAATGAAGAGGCCTTGGGAAAAGTAATCACCATGGGTGATTATGGCGACTTTGAGATCACCGGAATACTGAAAGACATTCCAAAAAATTCGCACATGCAGTTTGATGTGGTTTCTCCCTATGCAGCTTTTGCAGCCTACCACAGCGATCATCCGGATCAGTTTGACTCCAACGCCTGGCAGGAGGTACGTAATAATTATGTTTACCTGCTATTACCTGAACAACACAATCTGGCTGATATTGACCAATACCTGTCAACCGTAGCGGATGATGCGTATTCAAAGAATGAGAAATTTTCTGCGGCATTTCAGCTGCAGTCGGTTAATGATATTGCTCCCGGCAAAGAACTGTTCAACGAGATCGGTCCGGACTGGGGGTATTCATCCATTCTGATCTTTGCTTTCCTTACGCTGCTTATATTATTACCAGCGTGTTTCAACTATGCCAACATCTCCATTTCCCGCGCATTGAAACGTGCCAAGGAAATTGGCTTACGCAAAGTAGTAGGTGGGCAAGGCAATCAGATATTTACACAGTTCATCGTGGAAACAGTCATCATCACCCTCAGCTCACTGATTCTGGCCTACGGAATTTTTGTATTGGTGCGACCGGAGTTTCTGGCCATGCTGGTGTCTGCCGAAGGGCTTGATCTTTCCGTGGATGCAGTCACGATAATGTATTTCATGGGCTTTGCCATTCTGGTTGGCTTTGTGGCGGGCGCTATTCCGGCATTATACTTCTCACGGATGAATCCGATTCAAGCCTTGAAAAGCAAAGCACCCTTGAAAGGTGTTACTCGCATCAGCTTTAGGAAAGTATTGATCGTGGGACAATTTGCACTGTCGATGGGATTCATCATGGCTGTAGTAATTGTTCTGAAGCAATACCATGCCTCGGTGAATTATGATTTCGGATTTAATCAGGAAAACATCCTGGATGTGGAATTGCAGGGCGTTGATCCCAAACTCTTCCGAAATGAATTCTCCAGGCTGTCATCTGTAGAGGAAGTATCTATGTCGTCCAATATTATCGGTACACAATCCACTTCGAAGATTTGGGTAAAGAATATTCAACCTGCAGATTCCATTGAAGTATTCTATACGGCTGTTGATCATAAATTTATACCGAACCTGAACCTGGAATTAGTATCTGGAAGAAATTTTGGCGAGGATCTTCCGGTAAATGGAAAGTACATTATCATCAATGAAGAATTTGTGAAACAGTTCCGACTGGGCGCTCCGTTGGATGCGGTTAACAAATCCATTCAACTGGGTGATTCAACAGAAGTAATCATTGCCGGTGTGGTAAAGGATTTTCATTACATGCATCTCCGGGAACCGATAAAGAGTTTTTTCTTTCAGTATGATCTGAGTCAGCTTCATTACGCCAACCTGAAAGTACGGTCAGCAGACATTCTTTCTACAGTCATGGATATGGAGGCTACCTGGAAGACACTCGCGGGTGAGAAGAAATTTACCGCTAAGTTCTTTGACGATGAGATTGAAGAAGCCTATGTAGTGTACTTCGTGATGGTTAAGATCTGCGGTTTTCTCGGGTTACTGGCCATCAGTATCTCCTGCCTGGGGTTGTTGGGTATGGTAGTATACACGGCTGAAACAAAAACAAAAGAGATTGGTATCCGAAAGGTAATGGGAGCATCATCACTTCAACTTGCGCTGATGCTATCCAACGGGTTCATAAAACTGATGCTGATTGCCGCCATGATCGCTATACCGGTAACGTATTTTCTCTTTGATAAAGGATTTCTGAACACCAGCTATTATCGCATTGATATAAGCGTGTGGGATATACTGATCAGCTTAGCGATTATGTTATTGCTCGGTGTGTCAACTATTCTTTCGCAGACCCTGAGAGCGGCACGATCCAATCCGGTGGATACCCTACGCTATGAATAAGCCTTGTGTAAATCGGTGTCTCCGTCTAGTCCTGCCTACCGGGCAGGATTTGTGCATTTGGATTTAGCTTCCTTTCAGGAGCCTGATCGGAAACATCAGCACGGCACCAATGAACTTGAAGACTACCTCCAGCGTGAAACCCACAATCCGGAAAGGCAGCAGGATTAGCCAGAATAACGGCAGCAGAAATAACAGCACAAGCGCCAGCGGCCAGCATAGAACAAAAAGAATACACCAGAGCAGAATAGCTAGTAAAGTCCTCATGACGGAAATTTTTAGACCAATTAACAAATTGCCAGCCATATTGAAATATTCATTTTTATTGCTTTAAACCACATTGAAACTTTTTAAGTATTCAATACTGCACAGTGCACTGCCCGATACTGTACAATACAATTTTTGATAGACCTTACAATCGGTTGATTTATTGCCGTAATGTTGTTTAAATTGTTGTGCTAAACCTCGATGTATTTACCATGACCGCCAAGAGAATCGCTTCCGTAAAAAACATCATTGCCTTATTGTTCTTAGTATTTGGAATGATCTGTAATGGATATTCACAAGTTGAATTTGAAAAGGGTTATATCATTGACAAGAATGACAATCGCATTGAATGCCTGATCAAAAACCTCGATTGGAAAAATAACCCTGAAATTGTCAAGTACAAGATTGACCCTACCGATGAAGAAATGGCTGCCACACTGGAAACGGTTAAAGCATTTCAGGTATACGGATATTCAAAATATATCGTATCGCAGGTGGACATAGATCGTTCACCGGATGAATTATCCAATCTTTCCTCAAGTCGTGATCCCATCTGGTCTTCTGAAAAATTGTTCCTTGAGGTATTGATCGAAGGCAAAGCATCGCTTTACAAGTATGAGTCCGCCAATTTTACCAGGTTTTTTTACACCGTTGACACAGCACCGGTTCAGCAGTTAGTGCATAAGGAATACAAAGTTGAAGGCGGGGTCGATAATTATACAGTCCAAAAAGTAGGTGAGAACAACACCTTTCAGCAGCAACTGCTAAACGAAGTGAACTGTGGGGGTGTAACCGTTTCTCAGGTGAAATTGATCCGGTATTCGGAATCTGAATTGGTTAAGTATTTTAAAAAGTACAATGTGTGTAATGGTGGTGAATCCGGTAAACGTGTAGAGAACGAAGCGGCTACAACAGAAAGAGTTAAACGGGATGTATTTATTGTCAAAGTTAGCCCTGGAATGAACTATACGCAATTGACCGCGACTAGTCCTGCTGGCGAAGATCATGAATACGAGAAAACCTTTAGCCCCCGTTTGGGAATAGAGGGAGAATTTATTTTCCCGTTCAATAAGAACAAATTGAGTTTTTTGTTCGAACCCAGTTTCCAATCGTACAAAGCTGATAAAACTTCAGGAAGCGGGTCAATTGATTATGCCAGCATTGAATTTCCGGTGGGTTTGCGTTATTATTTCTACCTGAATCAAACGTCAAGAATTTTTTTAAACCTGCATTATGTGCCTGTAACACCTTTCATTTTTAATAGCAAGTTGAAGATCAGAAGTGATTATGAGCTCGAGATCAAAACCGGTGATAATTTTGCTATCGGTGCCGGTTTTGCATCTGGCAGATTTTCGGGGGAGGTCAGGTATTATTTGCGTAAGGAGATGACCCGAAATTACTCCCTTTGGGATTCTCCGTTAAAAACGGTCTCTTTTATTTTAGGGTATCAGTTGTTCAAAATTAAAAGTAAAGGTTAGGGTTTAAAATTCTGATCCTTTTGTAATTAGGTAAATTCGAATGGAAATGGAGAAGGAGCAAACCGTGTTGATAGCTCCTTCTGCCTTATGATTTACTTCTTAGGCACACCTTTTCCCGTTGCCGCCCAGTAGATTCCTCCGTATAAATGTTCCAGAAACACCGGATCACTGTACACCAATGGTAAATGTCCGAGTCCTGTGTAAAATGATCTTCCGCCATCAAAGTCGTGATACCAGGCAATGGGATGGAACTCACCCATACCCTTACCCACTTTCTCACCCCACTTTACATTCGGATCAAATGTCTTTTCATCAACCGACAACAGGTAATGAAGACCGGGTGTCTTTTCGGGACCGTATTCATACCATTCGTCTGTCCAGTACCAGTTGGCCGGGATTCGCTCCATGCCCGGAAATTTTGAATCGTTTACTTTAAGCACAGCTGTCTGAATCACCGGGTGAATAACAAACATCCGGCCTACTAGTTTGGTGTACCATTCCCAGTCATACTCCGTATCGGAAGCGCTGTGAATACCTACATATCCCTTGCCACTCTGAATGAATTTGGTAAAGGCTTTTTGTTGTTCATCATTCAGGACGTCTCCCGTAGTATTCAGGAAAATAACAACCTGAAATTCCGCAAGCTTCGTGTCGTTAAAATGTTTCGGATCTTCCTGCCATTCTACCGTGAAGAAATTTCGTTCGGCCATTTTCCGGATAGCATCTACGCCCTCGTTAATGGATTCATGATGCCAGCCATTGGTTTTGGTAAATAAAAGAGCCTTGAACTGTCGCTGGCAATACGCCTGGGTAACGATCAGAAGCAGCAGTAATGTCAGTAAGAATGGTTTGATGGATGTAAACTTCATGGTTATGGATTTAATAAAATGAGTAGCGATAATTCCTCTATATACAAATTTGATCTGATAGTTCAGGCATTGAAAGTGTGAACGGTTGCTCATCGCAAAACCACTCATGATTCAATCAGTATTCCGAATCACCAAAATTTGCTATTATGATTGTGTTATGAATCTAATGTTGTCAATCGCCTGAAAAAAGCCATTCCATGAAATTCAATTGTGGATATCAAGGTGATTACAGACGACAAGACCATCACCCTTCACCAAACCAAACAACTAACTTTTTTATGAGTACGCCTAACGCAATACAGACTATCCGAAACTGGATAGTGGTAACGGTAATGATTTTTCCAGCTGCGCTTTTTGCACAACAACTGCAGCCTATCGGTATGTTTGAGCATCACCAGGATGTGGGCAATCCCAAATTAAAAGGTTCTGCTGTCTATAATGAAAAAGATCAGAGCTATGAAGTTTCTGGTGCCGGAAAAAATATGTGGGCTAAAGATGATCAGTTCCATTTCCTCTGGAAAAAAATTAAAGGCGACTTTATCATTCAGGCTTCGATTGAATTTGTTGGTAAGGGAACGGATGATCACCGGAAAATCGGAATCATCGCCAGAGATAACCTGACCGCAAACTCACGGTATGCTGATGCCTGCGTACATGGCGACATTCTCTCATCTCTGCAATACCGTGCCCAGGATACTGCTGCCACCGAACAGGTAGTGTTGTCCTCTTATCATCCAACGAATATTGAGTTTCAGCGAATCGGCAACACGTTTATTTTTTCAGCATCTACTTTCGGTGAGAATTATAAATCGGTAGTAAAGGAAATAACCCTGAATGATGAAGCTTATGTAGGGTTATTCATTTGTTCTCATCGCGAAGATGTAATGGAGAAAGCGATATTCCGGAACGTTCGCGTTATCATTCCGGCTGATAAGGATTTCAGACCTTACCGGGATTACATCGGTAGTCACCTGGAGATCATGGACGTTAAGACCGGTGTGCGTAAGATCTTGCATAGCGAGAATCGCTCACTACAGGCACCTAACTGGACACCGGACAATAAAACGCTGATCTATAATGCAGAAGGGTTACTATATAACTATGACCTGAAAACAGGTGCTATCACTAAACTCAATTCCGGTTTCGCTACGCAGAATAACAACGATCACGTTCTGTCATTTGATGGAAAGATGCTGGCGATCAGTCATCATGTGGGTGAAGCCCGTACATCTACGATTTTTACATTGCCCGTAACCGGATCGGATAACCCAACGAAGATCACGGACGAGAAAAATGGCCACTCCTATCTGCACGGTTGGTCACCGAATGGAAAACAACTCATCTTTACCGGTCAGCGCGATAAAACCTATGACATTTGGTCTATCGATGTGGCAACCAAAAAAGAAACCAAGCTCACCGAAAATCCCGCACTGGATGATGGACCGGAATTTACTCCGGATGGTAAATACATCTACTTCAACTCTGTTCGCACCGGCACCATGAAGATCTGGCGCATGAAGGCGGATGGCAGTAACGAAGAGCAAATTACGTTTGATGAATACAACGACTGGTTCCCGCATTTTTCTCCCGATGGAAAATGGATGGTGTACATTTCCTTCCCGAAGGAGATCGATCCGAACGACCACCCCTTTTATAAAAAATGCTACCTGCGCCTGATGCCAACAGCGGGCGGTGTTCCTAAAACCATTGCCTATATATATGGAGGTCAGGGCACCATTAACGTGCCCAGCTGGTCACCTGACAGCAAGACCATCGCGTTCATCAGCAACACGAAGCTTGATGAGAAGAAGTAATCTCCGGTTATGGAATTTATATTCCAGGTTCGTCAGGGATGTACTATATTCATCAGCTTGAATGCTTACCTATGAACAGACGTGATTCATTAAAACGACTGGCCCTCGCAGCAGGTGGGCTTGTCGTGTTACCTTCGTGGGCCCGTGAATGGAGCGTCAATGATATACGTTTACATGCTTCTTCATTCACCGCCACCGAACAGGAACTTCTGGCTGCTGTAGCTGACACTATCATTCCACCTGGAAATTCTATCGGAGCGCTATCGGTCGGTGTCGATAAGTTTCTTCAAAAACTGATCACTGATTGTTACGACAAAGACGTTCAGGAAAATGTAAAGACACAACTGAACAATCTGAATGCGGCTGCACAAAATGCATTTAAGAAATCGTTCCAGGGGTGTGACCAGACGCAGCGACAGGAATTGTTGTTGAAGTTTTCCGCTTCAACGAACAAACCTGAAAAGGATTTCTTTGATCTGATGAAATCAGAAACCATCCGCGGTTTCAATACTTCGCGTGAGGTGATGATAAAGTATCTGAACTATAAAGTAGCACCCGGTCATTACCATGGCTGTGTTGATGTAAAAGCATAATACCATGGCAAACTTCTTAATTGACTCCGAAGAAAAAAGAACGTATGACGCCATAGTCATTGGCTCAGGCGCCAGTGGTGGCTGGGCTGCGAAAGAACTTTGTGATAAAGGACTTACTACGCTGGTGCTGGAACGTGGCCGCGATGTAAAACATATCAAAGACTATCCCACAGCATCGAAAGGTCCGTGGCAGTTTGATCATCGGGGTACGGTACCCCTGGATGAGCGAAAAGATTTTCAACAGACCCGCTTTGTTCGTGAGGAAACTTTTCACTGGGCTATCAAAGACGATGAGCAACCCTTCATTCAGGAAAAACCCTTCCGTTGGTTCCGTGGATATCATGTAGGCGGAAAGTCATTGCTCTGGGCGAGACAAACGCAGCGGTGGAGCGATTTTGATTTCGAAGGTCCCGTACGTGATGGCTTTGCTGTCGACTGGCCCATTCGCTACAAGGATATCGAGCCGTGGTACAGCTATGTTGAAAAATTTGTGGGTATTGCCGGTAACAAAGATGGCCTTCCGGAGCTTCCGGATAGCGAGTGTATGCCGGGCTTTGAAATGAGCTGCATCGAACAGCATTTCAAGGAGAGCTTAAAAAAGAATTTTACAGACCGTCATCTCATTCAGGGGCGATGTGCTCACATTACCGATCCGCAGCAGATCCACATTGATCAGGGCCGGCACAAATGCATGAACCAGACCATGTGCAACCGGGGCTGTGTATATGGCGCTTATTTCAGCAGTAATGCATCGACTTTGCCCTGGGCCATGAAGACCAACAAACTTACTGTGCGCCCTCATGCTGTAGTGCATTCCATTATCTATGATGAGAAAAAAGGAAAAGCAACAGGGGTTCGGATCATTGATGGCAACACGAAAGAAATTATTGAGTTCTATGCCAGGATTATTTTTGTGAATGCTTCAGCCCTCAACAGCAATGCCATTCTGCTGAACTCAACCTCATCACGTTTCCCGAATGGGTTGGGCAATGACAGTGGGCTTTTGGGAAAGTATGTTGCCTGGCACAACTACAGAGGAAAAGCGAATGCTCAGTATGAAGGGTTCAAGGATAAAACTGTAGATGGAAGGAATCCCAGCAATGCATATATCCCCCGTTTCAGGAATGTATTCAAACAGGAAATGGATTTCCTGCGCGGATATTCAATCGGTGTTGCCGGTGGGCGCGGAACATTCAGCAACACAGAAATGATCGGAGATCAGCTTCGTGAAAACCTGCTTCACCCGGAGCTTGGGAATTGGCATATCGCCAGCTGGATGCAGGGCGAAACTGTTCCGTTAGAAAAAAATCATGTACGACTTCATACCGAGCTGAAAGACAAATACGGAATACCTCAGTTGATCATCTCCTGCGATTGGAGCGAGAATGATGACAAGATGGTAGCCGACTATGTAGAGCAGTCGAAAGAGATGTTTGAGAAAGCCGGCTTTGTGAACGTCACAGCAACGGACACCAAATCACCTCCGGGTTCTGATATTCATGAAATGGGAGGGGTGCGAATGGGACATGACCCCAAAACATCTTTGCTTAATTCGTGGAACCAGCTTCACCATTGCAAAAATGTTTTTGTCACCGATGGCGCCTGCATGACTTCAACGGGCACGCAAAATCCAACACTGACTTTTATGGCGTTGACTGCGCGCGCAGCCAATCATGCGGTAGAAGAGTTGAAGAAGAAAAATTTGTAACCTGCCGCTTTTTGTTCCTGATCAAAATCAACAAACTAAAATTAAAATGAGCCAACGCTGTTTTATCATCCTGTTGCTAGTCTTTGTATCTGTATCGGGGTTTTCGCAGAAAAAGAAAAAACCGTTATACAAGGCAGCGTTGGGTATAGCACCTTATACCTTCCGGAAAAGTTTTCCCAACGGTGTGGCGGAAACATTGGATTCCATCAAAGCTATGGGCTTCACTGAAATTGAGGGCGGAGGCGCGCGTATGCCTGCCGAAGAATATAAAAAATTGTGTGACGAAAGAGGGATCAGCATTCCGTCAACGGGTGCTCCCTATGAATCCTTGCTAAAGGAACCTGCCGCAGTAGCAGAACGTGCAAAAGCACTCGGAGCTAAATACATTATGTGTTCATGGATACCACATGAACGAGGTAAATTCAATCTCGACAACGCAAAGAAAGCGGTGGAAGACTTTAACACAGCAGGAAAAGTGTTGAAGGAAAACGGCATCATGCTATGCTACCACGCACATGGCTATGAATTTCAACCGCACGAGAAAGGTACCTTGCTGGATTATATCATCACCAACACCAATCCGGAATATGTCTCCTTTGAAATGGATGTTTTCTGGATTCAGTTTGGCGGAGGCGACCCGGTTGCGTTATTAAAAAAATACGGTGACCGCTGGAAATTGATCCACCTGAAGGATCTGAAGAAAGGTACCGTGAAAGATTTAACCGGACTTACCGGCCCGGAGAATAATGTTCCCCTCGGTCAGGGTGAAGTTGATATTCCGGGTGTGATCCGTGAAGCCAACAAGATCGGCATCAAACATTTTTTCATCGAAGATGAAAGCAATTATGTAAACGTACAGGTGCCCCAGAGCATTGCGTATTTGAAAAGTCTTACGGAGTGATCTCCCACATCAGAAAAAGCTGGGACTCCACGCTGCTATTTGTTCAATGAAATGCGGCAATACTTCCGGATATAGAACAATACAAAACACCATGCCGAACAGCGCTCCAAACAAGTGAGCACTGTGGTTAATGTTGTCGTTGGCTTTCTTTCCCTGGTAATAGGAAAAGACTACGTACAGTGTTCCCAAAATAAATCCGGGCATACAGAGTGCAAAGTACAGGCAGATCTTTTCAAGCGGTGCAAAAATGATGAAGGCAAAGATGATGGCGGCTACACCACCCGATGCACCCAATGAATTATACCCTGGATTGTTTTTATGCTTAAAAAATGTGGGCAGGTCTGAAACCACTATGGCCATGAAGTAGAGGGCCAGGAAGTAAATGGTTCCCAGGTCGCCAAACACGGCCGCAAAGATCTGTTCTACCACCGGACCAAAAAAATAAAGTGAAAGCATATTCATGATCAGGTGCATGTGATCACCATGAATAAAACCCGAGGTTATAAATCTATAGTACTGATCCCGTTTGCTGATGCTGTAGGGATTCATCATGAGCTTATTCAGCACATCAGCACGACTGAAGGCATAAAAACTGATGACTACGGTTATTCCAATTAAAATGTAGGTTATCGGCACAGGTTCCTGATTTAAGTATTCCGCAATAATACAGGAAATTGCGTAATCAATAAGGATGACTCTACTGTGTTCTATTCACCGGATTGGGCAAACCCTTATCTTTGTTAAAAACGCAACGTGAAGGATTTTAAAAAATACTATCCCATTTCTGCTCCTCCGCAAGATGTTTATCTGGCACTTACCAATCCGCTGACCATCCAGCTTTGGTCGGGTGAGCCAGCAGAAATGTCCACCGAACCGGGTACTGAGTTTTCGTTGTGGGATGGGAGCATTGTTGGCAGGAATATTTCTTTTGAACCCAACAAAAAGATCGTTCAGCAATGGTATTTCGGAGAGCAGCAGGAAGAATCCATTGTTACCATCAAACTCCATGAAGATTCAAATGGTACTTCGGTTGAACTGAGGCACACGAATATTCCCGATCAGGATTATGAGGATATTGTTGAAGGCTGGAATAATGTCTATTTCGCATCGCTGATAGAATTCTACGAAGAATAGCGTCAGTTCTCCGATTCTGCTGACATAAGGTTGTCACTCGCCCCTGTTACCTTCGGAAAAGTAATTTGACTTATGGACAACAAATCTGTAGAAGAAGTAATTATGGGTTTGCCTCGTACCGAGAAGCTCATGACCCAAAAACTCCGGACGTTGATCCTGGAATGTATTCCAAAAGCAGAAGAGAAAAACTCATATGGAGTGCCGTTCTATCGACATAACCGGATGATCTGTTTTATCTGGCCGGCATCCATCTACTGGGGACCCAAAGACCGCTGGACGAAGAAAGGGGTAAGCCTGGGATTCTGTCAGGGAAATCTGATGTCTAATGAAGACGGACTTCTTCTGGCTGAAGGCAGAAAGCAGGTTTACTGCATGTACTTTAATTCGGTGAAAGAGATCAACGAGGATCAGCTCCGGCCATTATTCTTCGAAGCTGCCCTCATCGATGATGAATTCAAAAGGAAGAAGAAAAGTAAAAACTAAATGGCTTCGTCAAGCCACTTTTCAGCCGCTTCCAGTGTTCTGAAATTTTGTTTTGGAAATTGAGTGGTCTTGGCCACGGCATCTAATTGCATTTCTGCAACATCATCTTTTACAATTTCGGCCACTTTACTTACGCCACCTTTCAATACAATTGCCTGAGCCTGTTCATGAAGTTTGCGGACATCTGCAGGATGTGTTTTCATTTCACTGGCATCCGTTACCAATGTAAATCCTTTGCTGAGTTTTGAAACGGTTTTGGTCCAATCGGCCAGATAATTAGGTACGGCTTCTGTGTTTCTCCAGAAACCGATGATCTTCAGGTAGGCCCGGTTCTTCTCTGGTGAAATGGAAAGCGTATAAAGCTTGTTTTCGCTGATTTTAACAATTGACATAGGCTAAGAGTCTTTTACAGCGGCTAAAGTATTTGAATTCAGAAAAAGAACAAAAGACAAATCCTTCCTTGCCGGTAAACTTTTATTTCGGCAACGTTGCCGTTACACTTTCAGGTGCATGAATTTGATTTGTAGTTTTGAAGTCATGAGAAAGGAACTGGCAAAAGCAGACGGGATTCGGAAAAAATTCACCGGCATATTCAGTCGCCTGGGAAAGAAAACCAACTATCAGGGATACCGTGAAGATACGATCCTGCTGGTGAGCATTACCGATACGGAAACAAAACAGGTTGTTGCTGATCACCTGTGGTTCAGTTACACGAAGAGTTTTGAAAAAGTATCGCTTTCCGAAGGCGCTGTGGTTGAATTTGAGGCACGGGTTAAAGAATACAGAAAAGGATATGTGAATCCCCGGTATAAAATCAACCATGCCCGGAAGAATTTTAAACTAAGCCACCCCACAAAAATCAGGATAATTCCCAATTAAGCTTGTGACTTTACGTTCAATCATGGATTATTGGGTGAAATCAAGTCGCATGTCTGAAGACGAAATACGACTGGAGTATGAAGTTTTAGAACGGTCAAAGGCAGATCCGAGGGCATTTGGAGTGCTGTATGAGAAATATTTCGACCGCATCTTTAATTTCATTTACCGCCAAACCGATGACGAAGAACTGACAGGAGACCTCTGCTCACAAACCTTTATGCAGGCGTTGAAGAATGTTAGTAAATACCAGTTCAGGGGTATCCCGATATCAGCATGGTTCTATAAAATTGCCAGCAATGAGGTAAATAAACATTACCGCAAGCGCAAACAGGTTAAGATCTTTAGTATTGAAGAGTCGCGTATTCGTGAGTTAATGAATTTATCAGACGAAGAGTATGATGAAGAAATTATTGAACGACTCCTTAATTTCATGAAAGATCTGCCGACCGATATGCTGGAAGTACTGGAATTGCGCTTCTTTGAAGACAA
>DASXWH010000226.1:0-4654 GCA_036503775.1 Ohtaekwangia sp. | reverse complement strand
CTAATCCGGAACGATTTGGACCTGGTTGCGCTAACCGCTTTCCGGTGGTTTCCGACCGGTCGAAAAAAATATACCCTTATGTTTAGGTAAAATGTTCTGACTGCCGTCTATGAATTATTATACCTAATTGTACGTGCATTTTTCCAGAGCGAAATATACATTCAGGAATCGGTTCATCTAATCTGGATGGGAGTTAATCCGGAAATACAATTCGGTCACGGGTAGAGCCTGTAACACCAGCACTTTTCTAATCACAAACCACATTTCCATGTTTAAAAATAGCCGATGGTCAATTTTGGAATCTGAGTTTAGGTGTAAATTCTACATTTATAATATGCAATCGTTTTCGGGACGAGTTATAGCCATTTATACCGGGTAGATTTAAATCGTGGAGACCACTGGCGACTCAAACTCTATAATATATACACCACATAAATACTACATGATAACCGCACAACACACCATAATGTCTTTTAGGATATGCTTTACGCTACTATTGATTTGTCTTGTCTCCGTGGTGTCAGCACAACCACCCCGTGGACCATTCATTACTTCACCGCAGGTTAATGCAGACAAAACGGTGACATTCCGGTATCTCGCACCGCTGGCAAAAGCTGTAAAACTCAGCGGACAATTTTTGAGTGCTCCCATAGAAATGAAAAAAGACTCCATCGGCATATGGAGCGTAACTGTCGGACCGGTAACTCCGGATATTTATCCATACTCTTTTCAGGTAGATGGTGTAACGGTGATGGATCCAGCTAACGTTTCCTTTTTTCCGAATGAAAGATTTAAGGCCAGTCTGGTTGACGTACCGGGAGATCCACCACTCATTCACTCCATGCGTGATGTGCCCCACGGAACGATCGCGTATGAACATTATTCTTCAGTGGAAGGCAGCACCGGTTCGTTGGTGATTTACACACCACCCGGTTATGAAAAAGATCCTTCTAAAAAGTACCCGGTATTTTACCTGATCAGTGGAACCACTGATACGGAAGAAACTTTCTTTAAAGTAGGACGCACGAACCTTATTCTCGATAACCTCATTGCCGAGCAGAAAGCAAAGCCCATGATCATTGTGATGCCCTATGGAAATCCGATGGCGAGGATTGCTGAGCAGCAGGGGAAATCCAAACCCGCTGACCCCACGTCACGGGAAGGTGCAGATGCAGTCAATCGTGCAAAACTTTTTGAAACGGATCTCATCACGAATGTCATTCCTTATGTTGAAAAAAATTACCGGGTGATTGCTGATCGTGATAACCGTGCCATCGGAGGATTCTCGCGGGGTGGTGGACAAACCTTGCGCACAGCTTTCGGAAACATGGATACATTCTCCTGGATTTGTTGCTACAGTGCCTACCTCTCACCGGCTGAGATGGACAATAACTTTAAACACATTGGCCAAAATTCTGCTGATACCAACAAACGACTTAAGCTATTGTGGGTAAGCGTGGGTGACCAGGATTTCTTGTACAAGCAAACAGTAGAATTCCTGAACTACCTGAAATCCAAACAAGTGAATTACAAGAGTCTGATCACACCGGGGGGACATACGTGGATGAATGTTAAATCGTATGTGGCTCAAACGGCTCCGATGTTATTTAAATAACGAATGACAAAATGAAATCCACCTCAACGACTAAGCTCCGAACATGAAAAGAATCATTTGTATCCTTCTCGTAAACCTGATGGTTGCTGCAACTGCCTCTGCGCAAAGACCACCGGCCATCAGTTCACCGGATGTACACCCAGATCATAGTATAACCTTCCGGTATTTTTCACGCACCGCCCAGCGTGTTTCCGTGTCGGGAGAATTTCTGAAAGCACCTGTTCCCATGAAGAAGGATACATCCGGTATCTGGACTGTAACCATTCCATCGGTGAACCCGGATATTTATCCCTACAGTTTTTGGGTTGACTCCGTACAAATTGCTGATCCAAGCAATACATACATTTTTGCCAACGAACGTTTCAAGCGAAGCATCGTGGATGTTCCGGGTGACAGCCCATTGATTCATTCTTTGCAAAACGTACCTCATGGAAAGGTGTCATACCGGTATTATAATTCGTCATCGTTAGGCACCACACGTCAGCTACTGGTGTACACACCTCCGGGTTTTGAGCCCAACGGAAAGAAGAAGTATCCCGTGCTGTATCTGATCCATGGCGGTTCGGATACGGAAGAGACCTGGACCAAAGTAGGGCGCGCCAATCTGATTGCCGACAATTTAATCGCTCGGAAAAAAGCAGTGCCTATGATCATCGTGATGCCGTATGGCAATGTACGGCCTAAACCCATGGCCGATTTCACAACCGATGTGATGAAAGACATCATACCGTTTATTGAAGCCAACTATCCGGTACATACAGACAGTAAGAATCGCGCGGTAGCGGGCTTCTCGGTGGGGGGTGGCCAAACACTCAATATCGGACTAATGAATACGGATAAGTTCGGTCATATCTGTTCTTATGCACCGTACACCGAAACAGACGAATTCAAAAAGAACTTTTTCAATTGGCAACCTAATGCAGATGTCATAAACAAACAATTAAAAACCTTCACCATCAGTGTAGGCACCGAAGACTTTCTGTATGAAAGTGTGAAAAAGAACATCGCCATGTTCCAGGAGAAGAAAGTGAAGCTGGAACCGATCATTGTGCCTGGTGGACACACCTGGATGAATTGCAAGCTCTTCCTGGCAAAGAGTCTCCAGCAAGTCTTTAAAAACTAATTCGTAAAAAGATAACCGATTATACACTAACGCATGAAAAAACTGCTACTGCTCGCCTTCACCTTTTTTGCCGTACAAGGGACTATCTCGGCTCAACCCGGAAATCTGCAAGCTCCGGCAGGTTTTGATATTTTACAAAATAACATACCGCATGGTAAGGTTGATACCGTAATGTACCTATCGAAGACAGTGGGTGTTGAAAGAAAGACACTGATCTATACACCTCCCGGATTTTCGAGGAAAAAGAAATATCCCGTGTTATATCTTTTACACGGTATTGGTGGAGATGAGAAAGAATGGCTGAAGGGCGGAAGTCCGCAAATCATTCTCGACAATCTTTATGCGCAAAATAAACTGACACCCATGATTGTTGTGCTCCCGAATGGACGCGCGATGAAAGATGACCGTGCAGTCGGAAACGTCTTTGATAGTGCGAAGGTACAAGCCTTTTCAACATTCGAGAAAGATATGTTGACGGACCTTATTCCATTTATTGAAAAGAAATATCCGGTATACAAAGATCGCGAGCACCGCGCAATTGCGGGACTGTCTATGGGTGGTGGTCAATCCCTGAACTTTGGTCTGGGTAACCTGGATACATTTGCCTGGGTAGGTGGATTTTCTTCGGCACCGAATACAAAAGCTCCCCAAGTTCTTGTTCCCGATCCAGCTATTGCCAAAGCGAAATTGAAACTGCTGTGGATCTCGTGCGGAATCGATGACAACCTGATGCTGTTCAGTCAACGGACGCATACGTATTTAGAAACGCAACAGGTTCCTCACATCTTTTACGTGGAGCCCGGTGGTCACGACTTCAAGGTATGGAAGAATGGACTGTACATGTTCTCACAGTTATTATTCAAGCCTGTTCACCCAGAAAGTTTTTCACGCTACACCGTGTTGGGAGAGGCCGCCACAACCAATGTGCGCTCCGCCCGATACCCGCGCATCATTGGAGGAAGCCGTGCCGTATTTCGTGTGAAAGCGCCTGATGCCAGCAAAGTGCAGCTCGATCTGGCAAAGAAGTATGACATGGTAAAAGATGCCAATGGCGTCTGGGAGGTTACTACTGACTCAATCTCGGAAGGGTTTCACTATTACTCGTTGATCATCGATGGTGTTGCTGTTGCTGATCCTTCCAGTGAAACGTTTTACGGAATGGGTCGCATGGCCAGTGGTTTCGAAATGCCCTTTGCCGGTGATGATTATTATGCCGAGCGCGATGTTCCCCACGGTGATGTTCGCATGAAGCGCTACTATTCAACCACTACAGGTACATGGCGGAGAATGTTTGTTTACACACCTCCGGGATATGATGCGAATGCTAATGAAAAGTACCCGGTGTTATACATTCTCCACGGTGGAGGTGAAGATGAACGCGGTTGGGGTACACAGGGAAAAACAGATCTTATTCTGGATAACCTTATCGCAGCGAAAAAAGCAAAGCCTATGGTCATTGTTATGATGGATGGAAACATGGGCACGGGTGGAATTGCCGGCTTTGGTGAACAGACACTCCGCATGTTTGAAAGTGAGTTGAAGCAGAACGTGATCCCGTTTGTGGAGAATAATTTTCATGTAGCCACAGATGCCAAAAGTCGCGCACTTGCCGGATTATCCATGGGTGGATTACAGACCCTGTATGCCGGTGTGAAAAATACAGACCTGTTTTCATTCCTCGGTGTATTCAGTTCCGGATGGTGGGCCAATCAACCAAACCTTTCACAGCCTCAGTATGACTTCATGAAAAGTAATGCAGGTACGATTAACAGTAACGTAAAGAGCTTCTGGATTGCCATGGGCGGAAAAGAAGATATTGCTTACGAGAACTGTAAGATCATGATGCAAAAGTTCGATGAGGTGGGGGTTAAGTATTCATATAGTGAATATCCGGGAGGGCACACCTGGCCCGTGTG
>DASXWH010000225.1:0-40895 GCA_036503775.1 Ohtaekwangia sp. | reverse complement strand
CTCCTTATCAGCGCCATGGATTATACATTTTGTTGGTGGTAGTTGTTTTTTACCGTACACTATGATGACTGTTCCAAATCTCTCTCATTCTTGGTGTAATAGTCCAAATATCATTATCGTCATCGTTGAAGAGACACCAATAGAAAACCGTGTACTCATGAATTGCTAAGTCTGCGATCAAAGCCCCTTTAATCCTATCCCAATATTTTAAAAAACTATTCTCGTCAGGCTGATCGTTTACTGCCTGGATAATAATTTGCATTAGCACAAATTTCTTATCCTCATCCACTGTCACCTTGTAGTGCTCAATGTATCTTTCAACATCGCCAGGATTGGCAATCTCATAAGACCAGTCTTGCATGCGTTCGTCATGGTGCAATTGAAGTTCTTTAGCTAAGCTATCAATCGCTTCCCTTGTCTCATATCTCGGTTCCGGTTCTCTCACTTATCTAATTACGGTTACGCAAACTTTCTAAAAACAATTACCACCAACGTGCGGATATACGGCATATGTCTTATATATCCCTATTGGATTTCGCACGTTTCCCTAAAAATAAACAATCCTTTGCATTCTACTCGCTCCGCAATGCATTCACCGGATTGGTACGGGCAGCTTTCCAGGTTTCGTAGCTCACGGTAAGAAGGGTTATGATGAGCAGGCCGCAAAGGCTGAAAACAAAGATCAGCGGACTCAACGTGCTCCGGTATACAAAATCATCGAGCCAGTTATCAGCCAGGAACCACGCCACCGGAATGGCGATCACACTCGATACAATAAATATTTTGATGAACAGCCATAAGAACATAACGATCACCTGACGCACAGCAGCACCCAGCACCTTACGGATGCCTACCTCCTTGGTTTTTTGTTCGGCTGTGTACGAGGCCAGGCCGAATACACCCAACGCGGTAATTAATATGGCCAGCACAGCAAAGCTACGGGCTATGGCGGATACCCGGTTTTCAGACTTATACATCCGGGTGAACTCATCACTTACAAACCAGTAATCAAAGCCAATGCTGGGGAAAACTTCTCTCCAGACTTTCTCTACAGAGCGGATCTTCTCCTGAAATTTTCCAGCCGGAAGTTTAACATACGCAATGCGATCAATCGGGTGAATGGAAGGATTGAGTAACAAGGGTTCAATGGCATGGTGCATGGACTGATAGGGAAAATCTTTCACCACACCAATCACTTTAAATACGCGCGTGGTGTCCCACACCAGGTTCAGCGATGCGCCCATCACCTGTTCAACCGGAATGCCAAGCGCTTTCACAGCAGCTTCATTGAGGATCATGGAGCTTGAATCAGCCACACTGTTCACATCGAAGTCACGGCCGGCAATAAATTCGAGGTTGTAGGTTTTGGGAAAATCAAAATCCACATGCAGTTGCTTCCATTCCAGTTCCTGGTCTTTCAATTCCGGGAACCGTAAACGTGCTCCGATCCACCCGAAGTAATCCAGACGTGGAAGATGATTGGCCATGGTAACATGTTCGATCTCCGGGTCTTTCAATACCTCCTGCTTGAAAGCAGCAAACTTGTTCTGCGGAGCAATACCACCGTATCGTATCGACAACAACTGACTTCCCTGCTGGTTAAGTTTAGTATCCTGCATATGCTCCATCTGCCGGATCACCACAAACGTGGCAATGATAAGCACCAATGAAACCGTATACTGAATGGTTACCAATCCTTTCCGGAAAAGTTCAGCCGCCTTACCGTGCACCACCTGTCCTTTTAAAACTTCAACCGGCTTGAACGCAGAGAGATAAATAGCCGGATAGCTTCCGGAGATAAATGCCATGAACACTACTATTGCACCTACAATAGCGATCATGTATGGGTTAAGCAGTGAGACGATCGTAAACGTTTTATGCGCCAGTTGATTGAACGGCTGAAGAAAAATGATCACCAGAACGATGGCCAGCAGCAATGAGCCAAGTGTCATTAAAGATGACTCCCAGAAAAACTGCCACGCTATTTCCCTGCGCCTGCTGCCCAGTGATTTTCGCAAGCCTACTTCTTTCGCTCTGCGGGCCGAACGTGCCGTGGCCAGATTCATATAATTGATACAGGCAATAACCAACACCAGCACAGCTACTGAACTGAAGATAGTAAGGTATTTTTTATCGCCCTGGTATCCATACTCCCACTGGATCTTATCATCAAAGTGAAGGTCAGCCACGCGTGTGAGTGTAGCCGACAATGACCATCCCTGGGCAGCCGCTGCTGAATCGCCCAGCATCATTTGCGTGGCATATCCATTCAATGCCTTAAGTACCTCGGTTGTATCGGCATCCGGTTTCAACGTAACATAGTTCTCGAAGAACTCCAGGTTGTTATCACCGCCAAACCGGGAGCCTTCCAGGTAGGTAGTAAAATCATCATGAACAGCACGAAGTGCATTCACGTTGATGAGGTAATGTGGTTTGAAATGTGAATTGGAAGGATAGTCGCGGTAAACTCCGGTTACTACTACATCAATCTCACGGTCACGTGTAGCCCAGCTATGTTTTACCGTTATGATTTTCCCGATAGGATCATCATCCCCGAATAATCTCCGTGCCCCGGTTTCACTGACGATCATAGCGTTGTGGTCGGCAAACATTTTTTCGCGATTACCTTTCAGCAATTCAAAGGCAATGACATTGTCAAAGCCGGGTTCAGGCCATTTGATCTCTTCGGTGAGAATAATCTTATCTGTCTCCTTGTCATGGAGGGAAGTTGGGTAGCCGATATAATCGATGCGTATCGCCTTTCTGACTTCGGTTCGGGTATCACGCAATTGCTTGATCCAGTATCCCGGAGAAATTTCATTATTGAACACCTGACCGCTGGTATTTTTCCAGGTACTTCCTACACGATACGTGTCTTTAAAGTCGGGATGCATCACATCATACTGCAGCTCATCACTCACATAGAGAAATATGAATATGGCGCTGGCCAGCCCCAGGGCAAGACCAAACATGTTCAGGATGGCGAAGAGTTTTTGCCGCTGAAAATTGCGAAGAGCGATAAGAAGGTAGTTCCGTATCATACTGGCAGAGGTTGGTTTATGTAAGAACGACAGCAACCCTCAAAAATGTTATCACCCAGATGGAATGATTTTTCCTGTGCCCCGTTGCCGGAATGAGGTTTAGTTTCCTTTTATACGCTCAATCAATGATCTAACGGTTTCGCGGTTCCAGCCTGACAATCGCCCCCGCTGAACAACCGTTGCGTTCTGCCCGACATCGGTCAGGTAGTAATGAAATGCAAACTGCGCATGAGGATCATACCAACCGCTGATCTGCCCTAATCGCAGATCGTTAAACACAATGGTTTTGCCTGATCCTTCAAGGGTATAGTACCCTTGGGAAAACCGGAGTAACAGGTTGAGCGACTCCTGGTCTTCCACCTGTTGCCGTATAGAATCGAGTCGTGGAAAGTAAGTATAGTCGATCCAATCCTTCCCATCAAAGACAGACCGGTAGCCGATGTGATATCCATCTTTGTCCTCCACTACCACATACCACAACCAGTTGTTAAAAGGTGCCGGTGAGGTCAGGTAGCGCTGGTGTGGTATCTGCTGCAGACTTAAGCTGCGCTCCACGGCCGCATTCACATTCATTTTATTAACGAGCGCATATCCAAGGTATATGCCGCACCAGATAAATGCCGCGATCATCCACTTACGTCCTGTCTCTTTTGATTTCATAAACAACAGCACCAGCAGCGCGATGCCAGGAACGAAGGAAAAAAACGGATCTGCTACAAAGAGTGTATGAAACGAAATGCGCACATGGCTGAAGGGTTCAAACCAACCTACTCCATAGGCATTGAATGCATCCAGCAGCAAGTGCATAAACACTTCAACTCCAAAAAACAGGATCCAGGTAGTCCGGGAAATGTTCCTGCCCCGATGCCATCGTTCGGCCAGTAATGCTCCGGCTATTGTGACCAGTACAGCAAAAAGAATAGAGTGCATGAATCCCCGGTGAGCAAGTAAGTTTTCTGCAGGTGACGACCATAAAATAGCAATCACATCCAGGTCAGGAATGCTTTGTGCCAGAGCTCCATAAAACATGGCACGTTTGCCAAGGGATTTTCCGGCAAAGGCTTCACCTACCAGTGCACCAACTGCGATATGGGTAATGGAATCCATCGTTCTTGAACTATCCAAGATACCGGATTAAATTATTATGCCCAATGTAAACAAGCGATCCACGCGTCAAAGCGTGAAAAGAGAAGGCTGGATTTATCGTGTGGCGACCAGTTCAGCCGATGGACAATAGAGACGCGAGTTTCCGCGGATGGAATAACGAAGCACAGGTGAGTTCCCGGTGTATTGAATGCTGGCTTCATCATCCAGTTCAACGGACTCGATAAATTTAACATTCCCGAGAATGATCTGCGCTTTGCCTTTGGCGGATTCACACCACACCAGCTCACTGTAGAAATGGCTCAGATCCAGTGTACAGTTTCCTTCAATGTTCTTTAAGATCAATTGCTTGCATGCTCCGCGAAAAGAAAGTTTTCCATCGCCTGCTACCGTAAGCTCAACCGTGCTGCGCAGACAGTAGATCAATCCGGAGAGATCGAACGTACCCTTAACTTTCATACGAAGGTCACCATAATCACCGATAACAATAGAATGATTCCGGGTGTCACCGGTAAACTCCACGGTGCGGAATTTCCTGAGAGGCTTGTACATAGTCTGATTGTTGTACAAAACAAGCAGGGATACATACGAAGCACAATTTGTCAATATCGAATATAGATCAAATCGGGTCGTTTAAATCTGAAGTGATTGATTACGAAAGACTTCTCTTGAACGGGAATTGAAAAAATATTAACCCGGTCGAAGCCTGAAAACATTAAATCGTAAACGGTGAGCTAATATATCCGAAGTACTTTCTTCAATGATGACACAATAGTTGTGGCCAGAATAGCCCCTAGTGTTGCCAGAAACATATCTTTTTGTGCATCCCAGATATCACCCTGCGTTCCGAGATAAGCGGCTCCCTGTGCCTGGAAGAACACATCGGCCACAGCCCACTCGATAAGCTCATACAATCCGCTTACGGAAAGGGTGATCTCAATTGGCAATGCCCACGATACCCATGTAGGAAATTTCAGCCAGCTTAAAAACAATTCCCGCATCGGATAGGCCAGCAGGAAACCAAAACTGAAGTGAACAATGCGATCATAGTGATTACGCTCCCAGTCAAGTGCATCCTGTAACCAGTACCCCAGTGGGTTTTCAGCGTAGGTATACTTGGATCCGTAAACGTGAAGAGACAGGTAAATGCAGATAAGCAGGTAACTCAGGTCGCTGAACTGATATTTTTTATATGTAAAGATGAGGAAACCGAGGAACAGAAACACCAGGGTGTTCTCGAGTATCCAGTTAGTGATGTCGGAGGTTCCTACCAGTGTTGAAGTCCAGATTCCCAGGAAGGCGAGAATGAAAACGATAAGCAGGTAATTGCGTTGTACCGGCACACGTGTAGGAGAAATAGCCAGGGTAAAGGGCATAGATTCAGGTCAGGTTAAAATCAAAAGTAGCAATAATTTCGACTTGCTCCGGTGTCTTTCAATATCCAGACGCGTGTAATCTAATCTCCATGTTACGTCTTGTTACGATTCAGCAAACGGTAAGCCGGCCAGGATACTAGAAGAATTATAACTACAGCGATCAGGCTGACCGGATCATTCAACGAGAAGCCTATAAACATACACACTGTGCTTAATAACAGTATTACCGGAACAACCGGGTAACCCCATGCCCGAAAAGGCCTGTACATTTCCGGTTCGGAAATTCTCAACTTAATGTGCGAAGCAAATGCTGAAGCCATAATGCCCACAGCCAGAAACGCATCAAGGGAAAACAATTGTTCGAATGAGCCTACTAAAATCAGAATAACAGCAAGGGCAGAAGTAATCAGAAGTCCGGTGACGGGCGTACCTCCGGAATTAACAACCATACCTTGTCTGATAAAGAACCCTTCGCGACTGAGTCCGAATATGATGCGTGCAGGGATCATCATGTAGGCATTGAGAATACTGACCAATGATGCAATGGCAATGACCGTGACAAATGTTGCACCTGAATCACCGAACACAACACGTGCAGCATCAGACGCTGCCAGAGTAGAATTTTGCAGGGCTGAAGGCGGGAGTACATGGAGGATCGCCATGTTCAAAACGATATAGATCGTCATGATCGTAATCCCTCCGACAAACAATGACCGGGGAATATTTTTAGAAGGGTCTTTGTCTTCTTCAGCAAAGAAGCATACCGTCCACCAGCCATCATATGCGCCCATGATTAACTGCAGCGACCTTAGAAATGCAAGGATCATCCCGCTCTGGACAACCGGTGAACTTTCGGCTGCCGGCAGATGCTCTACCTTTACCGTAAAGCAAGCCACAATAAGTATTGCAAAGAAAATCACTTTGATCAGACTCATGATCTGCTGTGCCCGGCTTCCATTCTTAACACCTCCCAGGTGAAACAAGGTGAAGAATAATAAAAACGCTATAGCTATGAGTTTTTCATGCCGTGCCAGCGGGGGACTTAACAGAACAATGTATTCGCTGATAACAATGCAGAAATATGCAGGAGCAATAGCATTGACAATGTAATCAAACCATCCGATCAGAAAACCGAAATAATCATTGAATGCACGTTTTACATAATTGTACGTTCCACCGGCCCGTGGCATGCTGGTAGCCATCTCAGCAAAAGAACCTGCTCCGAACAGCACGTACATTCCGCCAATAGTCCAGCATAAAATGATCAGCCAGTAATTGTTCAGCTGAGCAGCAATGGTTCCCGGAGCACGCAAAATGCCTACGCCTATAGTACCGCCCACCAGCACGGCAATTCCAAAACCTACACCGAGTACTTTTTTTAATTCATACTTATTTGTATGGTGTTGAGCGTCTGGTTGATTCATGGATGAAGCTTACAATAGGATCTGCCAGGTATTTTTATCGTCTTTAAAGTAAGAGAGGCCATTGCTCATAACGAGTATCTGACGGCCAAGGGCATCCGTCTTCTTTTCCTTTTCATATACACGGATGCCATTATTCTCACGTGTTAGAAAAATAATCAGTGCGTTAACTGTCGGAGCTACATCCGACAGCCATTGATCATCTCCTTCACGTACGAAAGCCTGACTCATAGTTTTTTTTATTTTCGTGGCAGTTTACCTGAACCTTTACACCAGTCGCATGTTTCCTTTCCGCGTGCCGCATACCAGAACCCTTTTCCTTCACAACGGCCACAGCGAACAAAATCAGAAGGCTCCATTATCCATCGTATTATAAAGAATATGCCAGCCACCAGAGCGGCAATGATCAAAATCCGAAATACAAGAAAAATCATAGTTATACCGGGATGGGTTAATCCTGACGAATTTAACGGTTCATCGTTAGTCTGAAATACTTCCGGCTTATTAACTTGCAGCCCAATTAAAAATAATCGCAATGAAGGTCGCAGAAATCCATACCCAAAAGGGTGTCATGAAGATCAGATTCTTTGAAAAGGACGCTCCCAATACAGTTAAAAACTTTATTACCCTGGCAGAAAAGGGCTTTTATAATGGCCTTACATTCCACCGTGTAATCCCCAATTTTGTGATCCAGGGTGGATGCCCTACGGGCAGAGGCAATGGCGGCCCCGGCTACACTATTGATTGCGAACTTACGGGCGACAATCAGTACCACGACCGTGGTGTTCTGTCCATGGCCCATGCCGGAAGAAATACCGGAGGATCACAGTTTTTTATCTGTCATTCCCGGCAGAATACAGCTCACCTTGACCGGAATCATACGGTCTTTGGAAAAGTTTATGAAGGGCTTGATGTAATAGACCAGATCAAACAGGGTGATGTGATGGATAAAGTGGTTATTAAGGAAGAAGCTTAATTTCCAGTTCAACAAAAAATTAAAAGGAATGGCACATGTAGTCATTCCTTTTTTTGTAGGGTAGATGTACAACCATCAATATTTGATTATTTTTAATAACAAAAAAAACCTATCCTATGAAACAAAAAATTAATTCCAGCCTGTTGGGCGTGATTGTTCTGCTCTCCCTATCTGTTGTCAGCATTTCCTGCGGAGACGATGATGACGGGGATGTAAATTGTAACAAGATCTATAGCGAGATCGGAGACGTTACGGGTGATCTTTTATCAGAAGACTGCGAAGTCGTGATTGATGCGTATACAGAGCTGATCGACCTGTACGATAAGGGAAGAGATTGTGATGCTATTGAAGAAGCCATTGAAGATGAGGGGTATGATAGTGTTGATGAGTGGATTGAGGAATTAGAAGGTGCCCGCGAAGACGTAGAAGATGATTGTGTATAGACTGTACATTATTTACCAGAGAACGGTGGTGACTTGATGATCGCAAAAATTATAAAACAGATACAGGCATTCAATGCCTCCCGTGAGCTTAGAACCTATGTTAAAAAGATCAACGCCAGCATTCAGACTTCTTCGGTAAAAGAAGTGCTGTCGGTGATATTTGACGAACCTTTTAAACGGTTCTTCTGGATCAAGCAGGTACGGGAAGAGTTCACACAACTTTGTCACGTTGTTCACGATCACAAGCCAGCCACTGTTCTTGAAATAGGTACGGCCAATGGAGGATCTCTTTTTGCTTTCGCCAAGTTATCAAGTCCGGAAGCTTCCATTTTTTCAATTGACCTTCCGGGGGGAGAATTTGGAGGAGGATATCCCGCCTATCGCGCAGCTTTTTACAAAAACTTCAGGCAACCCGGCCAGCAAATAGAACTGATGCGATGTGATTCCCACCACAGCGATACCCTGAATACGTTGAAAGAAATGCTGGGCGGAAGATCTCTCGATTTCCTGTTCATCGATGGTGATCATACCTATGAAGGTGTGAAAACTGATTTTCAGTTATATGCTCCACTCGTACGCAAAGGTGGGCTAATAGCCTTTCATGATATTGCTAAACATCCGGAGGCATGGAACGTGCACGTTGACCGCCTGTGGAATGAGGTGAAAGAGAAATTTGATTCCGTAGAATTTATCCACGATAAAAATCAGGGATGGGCGGGAATAGGATTAATCCGGAATTTTGATCCGGATAAACTTTAAATTGACGTCTTCAATTTTACTTTACCATGCCTCGTTTACTTTGTTTTCTCCTGCTATTGTTATTGTGTCACACAGCGTCCGCACAGGTGGACTCCTTGCGCAATAGGATCAGGAATATCATTAGTCCTGTGAAAGCTGATTTTGGTATCGCGATCAAAATGATGGATGGAAACGATACCCTTTCGATTCAGGGATCCGCACACTACCCCATGCAAAGTGCGTTTAAGTTTCCATTGGCGATGGCCATGCTGAAACAGGTGGATGCAGGAAAGTTTGCGCTCGATCAGAAAATAGGTCTGAGCAAAAGTGATTACTTTCCTACACACAGTCCGCTGGCAAAAAAATATCCGGAGGGAAATGCGGAAGTAACACTTCGTGAGATCATTTATGAAACGGTATACATGAGCGATAATGTAGGGTGTGATGTGATGTTCCGCTTGCTGGGTGGCACAAAAGAAGTAGAAAAGTATGTGCACGGATTGGGTGTAAAAGATATGGCAATCCTGTACAATGAAAGGGAAATGCACAGTGACTGGAACATTCCGTTTAAAAACTACAGCACACCCCGGGCTATGGTACAGTTGTTGGAAATTTTTTCAGAAGAAAAAAAGTTATCAAGCACAAGTCAGGATTTTTTATGGAAGGCCATGGTTGAATCACCCACCGGGCCGAATCGTATACGGGCCGGTCTTCCGAAAGGAACTGTCTTTGCCCACAAAACCGGAACAGGCGGTCGCAACGAACAGGGTGTGCTCGGTGCGATAAACGATGCCGGTATCATCGTTCTGCCCGATGGACGCAAGCTGGCCATGGTGATCTTTGTAACAAATTCACTTGAACCCGACAGCCGTATTGAAACCGTTGTAGGGGCTGTAGCCAGGGCCGTATTTGAATTTTACTCAGGAAGTGGAAAGCCTTAAAACATCAGTTAAAACCATATTCTGTATGATCCTCGTCTGGATTTTACGGAAGTACTGCGGATAGTATTACCTTGCTGAAAATACTTTCATGACCACCTATAACCGTTACCGCCCAGCCAGCAGGCTCCTTTGTCTTGTTGTGTTGTTTTTAATAAAATCAGCAACCGGCTTTGGGCAAGCCAGATTCAGCCCCGGGTATATCATCACCACTACTTCAGATACCGTTCGCGGCCTTGTTAATGGTGGTGAGCAATGCACGTTTAAGAAATCAAAAGATGCTGATAAGGAAGTTTATTCAGCCGACAAGATAAAAGCCTATCACATCGATCCCAACAAACACTTTGCCTCGCTAACCATCAAAGGCAAAACTATTTTTGTAGAATACCTGGTTGATGGCATTGTTGACCTGTATCACCTGGATACACGGGATGACGATATCTACTATCTGAAGAAAGACTCTGTCATTTATGAATTGACTAATACGTCAGAAACCGTGGAGAGAGACGGAAATACCTACGAACGAAAAACGAACCGGTATAAAGGGTATCTGCATGCCATATTCAGTGACGACCCCAAGATCAAAGATAAGATTGATCAAAGCAGCTTCAACCATAAAGACATGACCCGGCTGGCAAAACAGTATCATAACGATGTTTGTACGGCTTATGATTATGTTGAATATGGCAAACATGATAAAACCAGGATATACCTGGGCGGGAAAATAAGTTATGTATCATCAACCATTCAGGCTGAGGAAGCAGGTGAAAAAGGTCATGATACCGGGATTGGAACAGGTTTACAGATAGAAGTTATTCCGGGTTTCTCCAAGCGGGTAAGCCTGGTTACTGGTTTTGAGTACAGCTCCGTAGCGTTTGACTATGAATATTCGAACCTGATCAATTTGGGTCTTGAGCGTATTTATCAAGTGAAACTTGAGTCAGATTTTATCCGCATTCCCGTCATGGTCCAATATAATTTTCCCGGTAAGAAAGTTCAACCCTTGCTTTCCGTAGGTTTAACCAACCGGTTTTATTTTAACTCAGCCACTTCTGTAATTGTACTGGAGAATGGAGAAAATGAGTTCCCGGGTGATTTTTATAAACACCACCTGGGATTTCTGGGAAGTGCCGGAGCGCATGTCAACGTAAATGCCAAAAGCCGGGTGACCATACGGGCAGAGTATGAAAGAACAAGTTCGATTCAGCAGACTCCGGGATATGTAATGGATTATCAGTCCATAAGTGCGTTGCTTTTCTCAGTAACCTATTCCATAAAACTTTAACGGGCACTTTATACGGCTAATAACCGAACCTCTTTATTCACCGCCTTGCTTCCGTCATTCACCTACTGCTGCCCATGAACAGCCTTTTTCCGCTATCCTGAAAAGGGTTCAGGTGCGTTATTTACATCATAATCGCAAGGCAAATGGAAACACGTCACAATACCACCGGAAATACAGAAACAATCCACACCCGGGTACGGTCAGGTTTAATCGTGCTGGGAATAATAACATCCATTATCTGCTCATTGATTTTACTGAAGGATATTCCCTCGACTGAACATACAGAAGCCAGTTTACCTGCACTACTGGAATCTTCAGAGGTCGTACCCGCTATGAACGCTGAAATTAAGCCGGTGCAAATTTTGTCCGCCATATGGACTTTACACTAACAATACCTTCCCACTTTAAACTTTGGTACGCCAAGCATCTACTCAGATTTCAAACTATTCACCGGATTCATCATCGCTGCACGTACAGCCTGGAAACTTACCGTGAGTAAGGTGAGGGTCAGCGCTCCAAGCACAGTAACTAAAAATATCCACCACGACAGCCCTGTATGATACGTGTATTTCTCCAACCACAAATCCATATAGTAGTATGCCACAGGGATGGCTATACCACAGGAAATAATCACCAGTATAATGAAGTCTTTTGACAACATCCGCCAGAGATTTGCTACCGATGCCCCAAGAACCTTGCGTATACCCATCTCCTTGGTTCGTTGCTCGGCTACAAACGAGGCTAGTCCAAACAGGCCAAGTGAAGAGATAACAATGGCGAGTACAGCAAAGATGCCTGAGAGTTTGCCGATGCGTTCTTCCTGACTGAATTTATAGGAATAGGCATCGTCAGCAAACCGGTAATCAATGGATGCTGTTGGTACAATTTGTTTGAATACACGCTCTACTTTTGCCACGGCTTCGGCCGTTCCGGTGCCTTGCTTCAGTCGGATATGAATGTTGCTGTAGTCATAGCGGTTCTGAATGAAGAAAGTCTGCTTCACCGGCTCATAGGGTGATCCCATGATCACATCTTTTACCACTCCGACAATATGATACCTGATCTTGTCTTCTTCATGTGTGATCAATTCTCCCACAGGATTATCCAGGTTCATATACTGTGCAGCGGATTCGGTGATGATGATGGCGGATGAATCATAGTCGTGCTCCAGGTCAAAGTCTTTACCCTGTACGAGTTTCCACTTTACTGCTTCACCAAACGTATGTGAAACATAGCAGAGGTCGAAGTCTGTATCCTTGGCAGGGTCTTTTCCCTGCCAGCTGAATCCACCCGCGCTGCTCCATACCTGAGTAAGCGGACTGCTGGAAAATGCAACTTCTTCCACCATACCCGTGTTAAAAAGTTCCTGTCGTGCTACCTCCTGTTTTCCTTTAAAGGCCGGATCCGTCATCATAAAAGAGATCATGCTCTCACGATCATAGCCAGCCGGGCGATTCCGTGCGTGTTGTATCTGCTGGTAAACTACGATCGTACCGATGATAAGCATCACCGATACCGTGTACTGTACTACAACCAGTATCTTTCGCGGCAACGCAGCCAGCCTGCCTGAACGGAATGCGCCTTTCAATACTTTCACCGGCTGGAAAGATGACAGATAAAATGCGGGATACAATCCAGCCATAAAACCGGTGATGAAAATAAAGATCATCACGATACTCCAGAACACGGGGTTACTGAATGGAATGGAGATATCCTTATCCGCCAGCTCATTAAACCAGGAAAGTGAAAGTGTTGTGAATCCTGCCGCAAGAATGAAAGCAACTACAACCACCAAAAATGACTCACTTAAAAATTGGGCAACGAGCTGTGACTTCATCGAACCGACTGCCTTGCGGACACCGGTTTCTTTGGCCCGCTTTTCAGAACGCGCTGTGCTCAGATTAATGAAATTAATGCAGGCAAGTAGTAACACAAAACCACCCGCACTACCAAACAACCACACAAAAACGATACGACCTGTGGTTGGTTTTCCGTTTTTGAGTTCACTGTAGAGATGCCATGTATTCATCGGGAGAAGCTGCATGAACCCTTTCCATTTTTCAGCCTGCTTCAGGAGGTCTTTCGGAAGATTTTTGAAATAAAAATCGTAAACCGCAGCATTGGCTTCTTCCATCTGAATGCCAGGTTGGAGTTGTACATAGATATTGAATGAACGATTGTCCCAGTTGGTCTCGGATTGTTTTATCCAGGGCATAACCGTAACCCATAACGGCCAGGGAGCAAAGAATTTCAGATCACCGAACTTGCTGTTACGGGGTATATCTTCATACACACCCGTTACCTGCACCTCCATACGGTTGTCAATCTTCAGTGTTTTATTCATCGGGTCATCTTTACCAAAGATCGCTTCAGCAGTAGATCGCGAAAGAATAATGGAGTGCATATCGTTCAGACTATTGTATGAACCCTGAAGCATATCCAGGGAAAACATCTCCAGTGAAGCGGCCTCGATGAATTGTCCGTGGCGTATAAATTTCCTGTCACCCAGCGATAAGGTATTATCACCCGGCCACCATGCCAGCACCACATGTTTGAAATAGTGTGAATAGTTATTCTTTAGTGCGAAGGCTGCCGGTTGCTGTACAGCAATATGGCCAACAATTTCCTGTGTCTCGGGATCCGTTCCACCGACCCACACCTGAGCAATCTGATCATAGTTTTTATGATAGGTGTTATACGAAAGCTCATCATACACCCACAAGCCAATGAGCATGGCTACAGTCATACCGAGAGCTAACCCGAAAATATTTATAAAGGAGTACCCCTGATTTCGCAGCAGGTTCCTCCATCCTATTTTAAAATAACTTATATACATACCGTAAGCAGATTGATTAACATTTCTGAATGCCCGGATGAATCCCGGACGGAAGTACCGGATCACACTCCAGGTGAATTTCCATTTCGCCTGATGTGGAGAGGACTGCGATTGTTTTACAAAGATTTCCGTGAGATCACCTTCGATCTCTTCCAGGTAATCTTCGCGGCAGAACCACCGCAGAAAAGCCAGTGCTCTTTTAGGCGGATTCATTTAGCTGAACGATATTTTGGGGATCTGCTTATAGATGCTGTTCCGCAGTTCATATTGGGTATCGAGCATACGTTTACCCAACGCAGTGATCACGTAAAATTTTTTACGTCTTCCTCCCCGGTCTTCGGTGATGCCACCAAAGCGTGACTTCACAAAACCTTTATCTTCAATCCGTTTCAGGGCAACATGTATAGCACTGATATTTAATTTTTTGTTCAGCTTTTCTTCGAGCGCTTCCAGTATAGCTACGCCATAAGCTTCATCGTGCAATGCTGCTACCATGAGGAGCACAAGCTCTTCAAACTCACCGAGGGTATAGTGTTTCATAGATGCTCTGGTGTTATTTACTTAACAAACGTGAATCTAATACATTAGTTTCATATTTGCTAAGTAAATAAAGGTCGCATCTTGCATTTTCTGATTTGCCGTGAATCCAGCAAAAAAAACCGCCTTTATTACGATTAAACTTTAGGTGTACGTACTCGTACTCTTTCAAACCGGCACTGAACAACCTTGTCCAGATACAATCTGGTTTCTGTGCAGGCGAACTCCAGCGTTTTTGGCAGAGCACCAAATAAGGAAAATCCTTCTCCCAACAAAACCGGTATAGTGGTTATAACCATGTCGTCAATCAGATCCTCCCGCAGAAATCCCTGTATGGTTTTACCACCATCAATGTACAGACGATGAAATCCTCTACGGTGAACCTCGTCCAGCACTAACTCAGGTGTACCACTGAGTAACCATACCTTGTTTTTGTATTTACCCGGAATTTCCTGAAGGGTTGTGCTCAGCACAAAAACCGGTTTTGTATAGGGCCATTCAATATCAAAACCACACACCGTGTCAAACGTTGTGCGCCCCATGATGAGGGCATCGATGTTTGCGAGGAAAGCATGGTATCCTGTGTCGATCGTATCGATTTCAGGAATGGTATGCAGATAATCTATACCACCCTGCTTGTCGGCAATAAACCCATCAAGACTTGTAGCGATGAATACGCTGTTTCTTTTTTCCATGCCTTGTAAACAATCAGTTCTTACCTGACAAAACGGTTCAAGCTGTTTTATCCGGCAATCAATTTCTTTTTGTTGAAGCTTCAACGTTTACCTGAACGATCAATTTTACGGGTACCCGTCTGTTACCCTGGCGTGCAGGTGTAAATGGAAAGTTCAAGGATTTTGCTGCACGGAGCACTTCCTTGTCAACTCCTTCACTAATTCCCTTTACAATCCGGTAATCTGTAATCTGACCGTCTTCATCAACACTAAGTTCCATATACGCTTCTCCGGGTTTTATCTGATCAGGCGGAATCAATATGGATTTATACAATTCACCTAATATCTGTCATAACCACCAACAGGTTCTGCCTGATCCGTAATTACAAATCCCAGTAAAGCGTGTTTAACTTTTCCATCAGCTTGGGAAATACTGAATACCTTGTCAGGCAGTGGTGTATTATCCCCCTGGCCCTGGCCCCGGACCGGAAGCGCAGCTGATGTAGCAATTATCGTTGCCGCGGCATACCGTAAAAATTGGTCACTTAACTGTGATTGTTTGAATACCCCACATACGGTGCTTGCGGATTGGGCGATCTCATGGCTTAATTCTGCATCGGTCTTTTGTGTAAAGTCTACAAGGGTATGCGCGCATTTGGTACAATGCAGTTTGCTATCAATTTTTTCTGAACAAGAAAATGCAAGTGTGAGGTTTTTGATTTCGCCCATAGTTATATTGATTTCTGGAATTACATGCCTAAGTATAACTTATCAGCTTGAATGTTCTGCTGATCAAATGAAGCTACACATTTGTATGATGATTCACTCCAGCACTTCACTAATCTGAATTACCGGTTGGATATTGGTATAGTTGGGAACGTCACCTCTGATTTTTTCACCGTTCAGCTTCATGGAATTCTGATACGCTGAAACCGATTCAAAATATAAATGGCCGATAGCCAGGTAAGGAACAGGTGCATCAGGCGTTCTCCCGGATATGCCCTTGTCGATACTTAAGGATTTCAACGAGTCACCTAATAACTGTGCCACCAGGGGCATGTGTTTAGTGACGTAGTAATTCATATCAAAGGTTTTACCTTCTCCGTTTGGATAAAAAATAGTCACCTTGATCATGCCTTTTTTAATTTCCTGGGCATACAACACGTTGGTTTGCTGACAGGTGGATATGAATCCGAGGATTGCCATCAGCAGAAATAATTTTGTTTTCATTTTCTTAGTTTTTATCAATCTAAATTTCAGTGGATGCCTTCATTTGATTCTCTCTAAATTTAATTACTCAGGAGTATAAAAAAAAGGCTGAACGATCCGTCCAGCCTTAGGTTTTTACATACTTTTAAATACTTACAGTGCAACCTCTCCTGTCAACTTCACATCCCGTGAAGAACTACCCACCAGAATAGTGAACTTACCGGGTTCTGTAACCCATTGTCTCCTTGTCTCATCATAGAACTGGAATGCATCCTCACCCAATGTCAATTCTACTTCTTTAGACTCTCCGGCCTGCAAAAATACTTTGGAGAAACCTTTAAGCTCCTTAGCCGGACGCTCAACCGATGACTCCTCATCCTTTACATAAAGCTGCGCTACTTCAGCACCGGCAACTGAACCGGTATTTTTCAGCGTGAATTTCACTACTGCACCTTTTTCAGTTTTGGTTACCGCGAGGTTGCTGAATTCAAAGGTGGTGTATGACAATCCATGACCGAAAGGATACAGTGGCTCTACGTTCTTCGTGTCGAAGTAACGATAGCCTACCAATATACCTTCGTTATAATGAACTACTTTGTCTTTACCCGGATACTCCCCTACGGCATGGGCCGGACTGTCTTCGAGTTTCTTCGGGAAGGTCATCGGCAATTTTCCGGATGGATTTACTTCTCCGAAAATTATTTTCGCCAATGCAGTTCCGCCTTCCATACCGGCATACCAGGCCTGGATAATTCCTTTGGCTCCGTTACCCCACACCTGCATATCTGTTGCCGCACCGCCATTGAGTACCACCACGGTCTTCGGGTTGGCTTTGATCACCGCAGCGATCAGTTCATCCTGTCCGAACGGCAGGTTCATATTAGGTTTATCAACACTCTCTGAATCAAAAGCATTGTCACTCCAGGCATCGGAGTAACCGTGAATCCAGCCACCGGCATAGATCACTACGTCTGCAGCCTTTGCCGCCTTCACTGCTTCAGCGATCAGCTTGAGGTTGGATTTCCCGTCTTTCACAATTTCATAACCCGTTGCATACGTTACCTTGATCTTATCACCCGCCAGTTTCCTGATACCTGCGAGTGCAGTTACTTCATACTTCGCATTTACCTGCGAGCTTCCACCTGCACCGGCATGTTTATGATCACCGTTGGCACCGATCACGGCAATCGTTTTGATTGCATCACGCTTCAGCGGAAGTATGTTGTCGTTCTTCAATAATACAATACCTTCTTCCGCTACCTTCAATGCGGTAGCCTGATGATCGGCTGTGTTTACAGAACCCTGACTCCGTTGTGAGTTGAACATCTTTGTTCTGTACATGATGCGCAGAATACGTCTTACTTTTTCATCGATGATCTTTTCATCCACCGAGTCGGCTTTCACCAGGGCTACTACGGTGTCTCCCATGTAGAATTTTCCATAGTCGGGTTTAGCACCAAGAGAAAGATCCGTTCCCATCTCGAGGTCAGTACCGTTGAAGATCGCCTGCTTCGTATTTAACACAGCGCCCCAATCGCTCATTACAGTTCCGTTGAAACCCCACTCTTCCTTCAATACTTTATTCATGAGGTAATCGTTGTGCGTGCAATATTGCCCGCGGAATTTATTGTAAGCACCCATCAGCGTGTTGGCTCCGCCTTCCTGGATGGCGGCCTTGAAACCGGGCAGATAAATTTCCCGAAGCGCGCGCTCGCTCATTTCAACATTCACCGTGTTACGATCCGTTTCCTGATTGTTAGCTGCATAATGCTTCACACAAGCTGAAACATCATTTTCCTGAACACCTTTTACATAACCTACCACCATTCTGGATACGAGGTAAGGGTCTTCACTGAGGTATTCAAAATTTCTTCCGTTAAGGGGTGTGCGGATGATGTTAACCCCCGGACCGAGTATCACATCTTTACCACGACCCCGGGCTTCCGCGCCAAGTACGCGACCGTAAGCCAGACCGAGCTCGGGATTCCAGGTGGAAGCCAGCGTTACGCCTACCGGGAGATAGGTAATAGAATCCGACACACCTTCATCCGGAACATAGTCGATGCCGTGCTCTTTGCGAACACCGTGTGGTCCGTCAGACATTACCCAATGCGGTATACCGAGACGTTCAACACCACCCGAAGCAAACGATGATTCAGCGTGAATCATGTGTACTTTTTCTTCCAGGGTCATCAGGCTGATCAGTGAATCGATTTTAATTTCTTCCGGAGATTTGGTTTCCTGTGTCTTGCAGGAGGTGACAAGCAGTGCAGAGAGCAAGGCTGCTGTAGTCAGGAGGTTTTTCATTTTAATTGGGTTGGTTTGGGTTGTAAAAATAAGATACGAAGTACGATTTACGAAGTACGATTTTGGCTGAGTGTGTGTGCGTGTGCTCACCTTTTCTTTCGCAGTGAGCACTAGCTATGTGACCTTACGTTTTCAATATTTGAATTCCAACGTATTGTCTTCATTGGGTTTGAGTTGAACGGAGTAGCTTTTGTCTTTTGATTTTTTAATGGGCTTACTACTGATCGTACAGGATGAAAATTTTTTGGATGATGTAATTTTGATGTATTGCTGTTTGGGCGAGTTGAGGATTAGCTGTACTCCTCTTTCGTTCCATTCCAGTCTTTTAATCTTTACCTGACTCCGAAGAAGTATACCTTCGATACTTCCCTCCTTCCATTCCGCTGGCAGGGCCGGAAATAAAACGAGGGTTCCTGGTTCTGAATAGGTAAGCATCTGTGTGATCACATAGGGAATACCTCCGCTAATGTCGGTGTTGAACAGCGCACGCACATTGTGAAAGGAAGCGAAACCTGTTGACCAGTATTTGCTGGCGAGCCATTGTAGCATCTGGTATGTACGCTCTGTATCTCCCAGGTGAGCCGTAGTGGCAGCCATCAGCGACAAACCGAAAGCCATCTCTCCGCCTTGTTCAGCAATCCGGAACTTCATGTGCTCATCAATTACTTTGGTGGCGGCCTTCTTCAATGCATCATTGGTAGCAAAATCCGGATCTACCATATCATATAAAGAGTATAGATGTGAAATATGACGGTGCCGGTGGTTTTCAGTAAGGCCAGGCCAGAGCCACTCACGCAATGACCCGTCTGCTGCAATCTCATAGGCAGGCATTTTCGAAAGCATGGTCTGCCATGTTTTGATCTTGTCAGCATCGGTTTTCAATGTGGTTGCAGCCGCAATACAATTCCGCAGAAGTTGCCTGGCGATCATCACATCCATGGTGGCGTTGGGTGCTGCCTGTGATTCGCTGTTGCCCGGATTGTTTTCAGGAGAATATGACGGGTTGAAGATCAGCTTCCCGTTTCGGTCTGTAGTCAGAAAGTCTTCATAGAACAAAGCAGACTCTTTCATGAACGGATAAGCGCGTGTCGACAGGAAATTCTTATCACCCGTGTACAAATAATAATCGTAAAAATACGCTGCGGCCCAGCCCGCAGCTCCGGTCCAGAACGTAAGACACCATCGCTCACCAAAATCAGTTTCCCATCCGCTGGTCGTAGTTTGTGCGGGGATGTGAATGCCCCGGCAGTTATACAACGTCTTTGCACTGACACGGTAATCATCCATCAGGTTTTCGTGATACCGGAAGAAGGCATCCATCAGCTCAGGCATGTTGGTGGGCAGCAATCCGGAAATGGCAACAGGTAAATTACCATCGTTGGTGAACCCGCCAGTCCAGGGTGCAGTCCATGTACCACTCCAGAGACCTTGTAAATTCGGAGGATTGTTTCCGGTTGAACTTAATATGGTATACCGACCTGCATCGTACACCTTCTCGATCATGGCCAGAGATACTTCAGTCTGCGCCTTCAGGATAATTTCTTCTGAATACAATGCACGATCTTCTGATGATCCTTTCAGATCAAGCTTTGATCGGCTGAACAGTTCGCCATGAATTTTAGTATGGGATCTCAACAGCAGATCATAATCTGTCGATACCGTTAAAAGCTGATGCTTAAGCTTATCCATAGCCGATTGTTCGATCGTATAGTTTGGAGCAATGCGGATCAGCAGCAATACTTCATCTGCATCTTTCACGGTAATGGTGTTTCCAATGGTCGAATAACTTCCTCCCTTCACCACAAGTCGCCCGACACCTTCGTATCCTTCCAGACTTCCGGGATACTTTTTCGTAAAGACGCTACGATAGGTAAGCCATCCTCCCTCAGCTGCCGGTTTCATTTCACTTACGTGATTTCCTACAAAACCCCATTGCTGCCATTCTACCGGACGATGTTCAAAATGCAATGATGCGTTGATCTTCGCTGTTCCTTTTATGGAAAGTACAATCACACTATCGGCACGGGAGACAAAAAGTTTTCGCTGGAATGTGCCATTCGTATCCTGCCAGTTCACCGCTGCTTCTCCCGTTTCAAAATTTACCGTGCGATTGTAACGTGTGACATTACCCGCCTGCTGGCTTACATACAGATCAAATGCCGGAATGAATGGATCACGCTCATCGCTGTACCCTTGTTGCTTCCGGATTTCTACAGGGATCTTTGTGGCTTCATCAAACTTCCCCTCCAGCATGAGCTTTCTGATCTCTTCCAGTCTGCTGGCCTGGTCAATGGGGCGATCAGATTTTTGCTGTGGTAGAAAAAGTGATGAATGGTTCAGTATGATGGTTTCTTCGTGAGGATTGCCGAACACCATAGCCCCCAGGGTTCCATTGCCACTTAACAAAGCATGCTCCCAGTTCGGTGCCGGAAGCCAGGATGCGAAACCCCGCTCAGGTGTTTTGAAAATATCGGTTTGCTGCGCTGCACCCGTTGAAGTAATCAGCAAGCCATAAATCAGCAAGCCATAACATGTTATACGCATGACGTTATTTCGTTTCAATATTCAATGAATCACTGATCAATCCATCGGCTGAAGCCTCCACGGTGATCGTTCCGCTTTTCTTCGATGACCTTACCACAAGTAAACACAACCCATGGAAAGCTTTCCGTTCATGGGCCTGGAATGAATCATGACTTACCGGATCACCATTATCTACTCCGGCCACAGAACCTTCACCGGAAATTTTAAAGCGTATCAGATTTTCAGCGTAGGGTACCACTGTTCCCTGATCATCCTGGATCTCAACAGTAATAAAGGAGAGATCGCTGCCATTGGCGTGAAGGGTAGTACGATCGGCTTTCAGGCTAATCGTGTAAGAAGAGTTTGCTGTTTTTACTTCCTTCACCAATACTTCTTTTCCATTCTTCCGCGACACCGCTTTCAATGTTCCCGGCTGATATTTAAGGCGCCACATCACGTGAAGGTCATCACCCTGCTTGCGTTTCACACCCTGTGATTTTCCATTCAGAAATAACTCCACTTCATCTGCCTGATTGTAATATGCCCAAACATCAATGGTTTGTCCGGCTTTCCAGCCTGCCTGCCGGTCAGGCAGGTTCCAGTGCGGATAAATATGGAGTACAGGCTTGCCCGTCCACTCACTTTGATACAGGTAATAGGCATCTTTGGGAAATCCGGCCAGGTCAACTACGCCAAAGTATGAACTTCGGGAAGGCCACGTGTACGGTGTTGGCTCACCCAGGTAATCGAAACCTGTCCAGATAAACATACCGGAGAGGAAGTCATGCTTCTTCATCACCTTCAGCGTTTCTTCGTGTGTTGATCCCCAGGGAGCGCTTACGTTGTCATACGCTGAGACTGTATTATCTGCATTACCTTCGATGAACGGTTTATCCCAGGCGATCGGCCATCTGCGGATACTATCCGAAGGCATATCATAATGACCGCGTGTCGCCAGAGCGGATGTAGTTTCTGTGGCGATGAATTTTTTACCGGGATAGTCTTTCTGAAAATCAGCGTATGCTTTGTGATTGTAATTATATCCGATAATATCGAGTGCTCCGGATTTGATCAGATTATTATAGGGTTTGATCTCATTGTTGGCGGTAGTAACAGGACGTGAAGCATCCAGCGACTTTACTATTGAAACCAGTTCCTTCGTGATGTCAACACCTGTTGAATCCCACTGTTCCCCGATTTCATTTCCAACGCTCCAGATCATGACACTGGGGTGATTACGGTCACGGATAATAAAGTCTTTCAGGTCACGCTCATGCCAGGCATCCCAGTCGAGACTGTAGTCGAAATCCGATTTCTTTTTCTTCCACATATCAAACATCTCATCCATCACGATGAAGCCCATCTTATCACACAGATCAAGAAGTTCCGGTGCGGGTGGATTGTGTGACGTTCGGATACCATTCACGCCCATACCGCGCATGATCTCCAGCTGGCGTTCCATCGCACGCGTGTTGAAGGCAGCACCCAAACATCCCAAATCGTGGTGAAGGCAAACACCATTTATTTTCATCGGTTTCCCATTCAGTGAAAAACCTTTGTCTACATCAAAATTGAAATAGCGGATGCCAAAAGTAGTCTCATACACGTCAATCACTTTTTTATTCTGAATGATCTGCGTCACCGCTTTGTACAGATCCGGTTTATCCACCGACCAGAGTTTAGGATTTCGCAACGTGAAGGACTGGGTTATTCCGGAAGTACGGGAAGAAAATGCTTTGTGTGTGGTGCTTGTCTGACCCACTTCGTTTCCTTCCGGATCACGTATCGTGGTTTGGATATCGACCGTCTGATCTTTCGCTATTGTATTACGAACATTTACCTGAAGGGAAACGGTCGCAAAAGATCCGGATACTTCCGGAGTCTGCACGAACGTACCCCACTGATCAACATAGATAGCTGATGTAGTGATCAGCCATACGTTCCGGTAAATTCCGGCTCCGGAGTACCACCGTGAATTCGGTTGTTTTGAATTATCAACTTTTACGGCAATAACATTTTTCTCCGCACCATACTTCAGATACGGTGTAAGCTCGTACCGGAATGAAATGTATCCATTAGGGCGCTTACCCAACGCGTGACCATTGATCCATACTTCGCTGTTCCGGTAAATACCATCAAACTGCATGAATACCTTTTTGGTCCTTTCTTTCTCCGCCAGCGCAAACGACTTTCGGTACCAGCCGATACCTCCGGGCAACGCACCGCCACCAACACCAGCCGGATTTTTCTCGTCAAACTTCCCTTCGATACTCCAGTCGTGAGGCACATCCAGGGTACGCCAGGTTTTATCGGCAAAGGCTGCTTCGTGGGCATTGGCCGGTTCGCCCAGGCTGAATTTCCAGTTATCGTTAAACAATACTGTAGTGCGGGGTAAAGGAGTCTGCGCTGATAATACAATAGAATAGAGTGAAAAGAACAAAAAAAGCAGCGTTCTGAGCATAGGGTATTGGGTGATCATTCAAACGATTGAGTTCACAAGTATAGAATCCAGACCCTGAAGGCCGGTCATTGAAATGTTTCATGGTTCGTTACGAAATGTTTCATGGGGTAGGTGTTTTGATCGCGAAAGGTCACATTCGGGGGAATCCGACAGGATACCAACAAAACAGGTTTAGCTGTTCATCGGTAAGGACAGCGAAAGTATATTTGCGCTTTGATATTTAAACACGTATGAGATTAGGACAGTTAGCCCGGAAATTAACCGTAAGACCTTCAGACATTATAGAATTCCTGAAGGGGCAGGCTATTCTTACGGAAGAAGGCACGAATACAAAACTCACCGATGATCATGTAAAAATGATTATCGATCAGTTTGCTCCTGATCAGTTAGCGGCCATTTTAAATGCAGATCCGGCTCCTGAAACGATAGAAATTGCTGCGGTTACTCAGGAACCGGAAATAACCGAAGTAGAACCTGTTACAGAGACTGTACCTGAAATCATTTCCGAACAAACGCCTGAAATTCAGCCCGAGAAAACAGAAGGGGTTGAAAAGATTGAAGTAATCAAAGCACCTAAGGTAGAACTGAGCGGTCTGAAGGTATTGGGTAAAATCGAATTACCCCAGCCGAAGAAAAAGGAAGTGCCCACAGAAAATACAGAAGTCAACCCGGAAAATGAAAAGCCTGCTCCAACAGACAGAAGGCCTCCACGTGAGAACCGGAAAAATTTCAATCAGCAAAAGGACAGAAGAGACTTCAAGCCACGGAAAAATCCAATAGCGCTGCAACGCGAACGCGAAGCCCGGGAAGCGGAAGAGAAAAAGAGGGAAGAAGCCAAGCAGAAAAAGGAACAACGAACTAACTATTACCTGGAGCGGGTTAAACCGGCAGCACCAACAAAACCTGCACGTCTTTATGATGAGCCTGTTCTTGAAATGAAAGATCACCAGGCAAAAGCCAAAAAGCAGCCTACTACCTGGCTGGGTAAATTCTGGAAGTGGTATACCTCCTGAAAATCTACGTAGTCTGGTACTGAGTGCAAACGTTTCCGGATATTAAGTAGTGCCCTGATAAATAAGGTATTGACTGAAATTCGTATTTTCAGAGAACCTTAGACCTGCGACCCTTAATGAGTAGTTTTCAAAAGCAAAAGCTCTTCCGAAAGCTTTTAGTTATTACCCTTTTACCAACCTTCCTGATTCTTTTACTGGCCGTTTATTTTGGCACCCGATCATCCGAACAACTCGCCAGTCAGCAACTTACTATTGTCGTTTTTGCCGGACTGGCAACGCTGGCTTATCTGATTTTTGCGTGGCTTTCCATTCGTAAACTAACAACCCGGATTGATTTCGTACGACAGTCTTCTTCCAACCTGCTGGATGGAAAACTCCTGGAGAACATTCATGTCAACGGTCAGGATGAAATTACCGCCATCGCTTCTTCCCTCGATATGCTGGGCTCCGATCTGAAAAATAAATCGGCCTTTGCTGATCAGCTTAAAAACGGAAACCTTGAAGCCTCCTATAATCCGTTGCATGCGGATGATCACCTGGGTAATTCTCTTCTTTCGATAAAGGAAAATCTCTTATCGGTGAAAGAAGAAGACCGGAAAAGAAACTGGACCACCGATGCCCTGGCAAGATTTGTTGAAGTATTACGTAGCGACAAAAAACTTCGTGACCTGTGTCATGACATTACCAAGAACATGGTTCAGCTGCTGCATGCCAACCAGGGAGCCATCTTCATAATTCAACAGGAAAATTCAGGGAAAGCAGTTTTGGAAATGCAGGCCTGCTATGCGTTCAGCCGCACCAAGCACTTCAGCAAAACCGTAGTTCCGGGTGAAGGATTGATCGGACAAACCTTTCTGGAAAAACAAACCGTATACCTGAAGGAGGTACCCGAGAATTTTATTCGCATAACATCGGGCCTCGGTGACGCCAACCCCAAACACATTCTTATTGTTCCGTTGAAAATGGGTGACGATGTGGTGGGTATTGTTGAGCTGGCTTCTTTTCAGCCATTCGAAAAATACGAGATCGCCTTTGTTGAGAAAATAGGTGAATCCGTGGCACACAATATACTCTCCTTTCAAACAACAGAAAGTACGCGCAGGTTGCTGGAAGAATCACAGCAGCAGGCCGAGCACATGCGTGCCCAGGAAGAAGAGTTGCGCCAGAACCAGGAAGAACTTCAGGCTACGCAGGAAGAAATCAGCCGGAAGTACAATGAGTTGTTCCGGCAGTTAACGGAATTGAATTATCAATCACGGTTTGATCAGCTGAAATCTATCACCTCCACAAAAAGGCGGAATATTGAATATTACTTCGACATTATCCGAAACCAGATCATTACGTTCGCAGAAAATAAAATGGTGATCGATGCTGCGAAAGAGTTCACGGGTTCATTTCATAAAATCAGTACTACCTATCCGGATGAGGTCTGGAACAAAATGAGGGAAAGTGTCAGCCGTTATTACCGTGATGAATTCATTCCACGTTTGCAGGATAATATCGATCAGGCTGAAAGCATTGACTATTTTATCCCGGCAAATGAAACGGCTTTAGTGCTCCAATATCATTACATCTCCAACAACCCGAATCCCACCGGAGAGAAATCATCATTGAATGAAGCCCGTGATGGAAGCGCATACAGCCGTGTGCACGCTCAATATCATCCGGTCATGCGTAGCTTTCTGGAGAAATTCGGATACTATGATATTTTCCTTATCGACCATAATACCGGACACATTGTGTACAGTGTGTTCAAGGAAGTAGACTATGCTACCAGCCTTCTCTCCGATATTTACAGCAACACCAACTTTGCCCGCGTTGTAAAAGAAGCTATTGACAGCAGTAACAAAAAATTTGTGCGGCTGATCGACTTTGAGCCTTATGCTCCCTCCTACCAGGCACCGGCTTCCTTCATAGCCTGCCCGATATTTGATGGTGATGAGAAAGTGGGGATTCTTGTTTTTCAAATGCCGATCAATAAGATCAATCAGATTCTCACCGGAGATAACAAATGGAAAGCAGATGGTCTCGGGCAAACCGGAGAAACATTCCTGGTGGGCAGCGACTTCAAGCTTCGTTCCGTAGCACGCGAGCTTGTAGAGGATAAGGCGCACTACCTTACCATGCTTAAAGACAGTGGGTATCATGAAATGGCCATCCGCCAGGTAGATAAAATGAATACCAGTATTCTGGTGGAGCGGATCAAGATCGATGCCGTGACACGTGCCCTGGAAGGAAAATCGGGTACGGCTATTGAAAAGAACACCTATGGTGACGAAGCGCTGGTCGCGTATTCACCGCTGTCCATTCCGGATGTACAATGGGTAGTACTTTCAACCATGCGCGAAGAAGAGGCTTCCCAGCGAATCAATGAACTGCGGAACCGATAAGATCTAAGGGCTGCAAATTTCCCTTTCGATTTGCTTCCATCATTCCCTATATTGTGAGCACGCAACGGAAGGGAAATGATCAAGCGAATTCACAACATCATCAGACGAACCAACGAATACCTCCATCGTAAACTCTCCCCGCGTCAGTTCTTTATACTTTCCAGTATACTGGTTGGCCTGACTTCCGGCACAGTAGCTATCATTCTCAAATCGTTCGTTCACACTATTGCCCATTACGTTACCTACTACTCCCACAATTACCAGGAGTTTTTCCTCTTCACCTTATTCCCGGTTATTGGTATTGGACTGGCGGTGTTTTATGTTCAGAAATTTCTGAAAGGTGAGTTCAGGAAAGGTAGCGCTGAAATCGCTTATGCTATATCCAAGAAATCAAGTGTGTTACCATCCAGCCAGATGTATTCACACTTCATTACCAGTGCGCTTACCGTTGGCTTTGGCGGATCAACAGGGTTAGAGTCACCGATTGTCACTACAGGATCAGCCATCGGATCAAACTACGGGCGCACCTATCATTTATCGTATAAAGAAAGAACCATTCTCCTGGCTTGTGGAGCTGCTGCTGGAATTGCCGCTGCCTTTAATGCACCCATAGCAGGTGTGCTCTTTGCTGTTGAAGTTTTACTGACGGATATCAGCGCTTCAGCGTTTATTCCCTTAATTATTTCTGCGGCCTGCGGGGCGCTGCTCTCCAAGATCGTGTTGTCGGAAGGGGTTATTCTCTCTTTTGCACTGCAGCAACCTTTCAATTATCACAACGTTCCTTTCTACATTCTTTTGGGAATTTTAGCCGGATTCCTTTCCCTCTATTATGCCAGGTCTTTTGAATGGGTAGACACTAAAATAAAACGGGTTAGTAATATCTGGCTTAGAGTGCTGACGGGTGGCTTACTGCTCTCCTTACTGCTGATGCTCTTTCCCCCACTGTTTGGTGAAGGATATGAGACTATCAAATCACTTTCAGACCTGAAAGCATCAGAGCTCACACAAAACAGTCTGATCCACGACCTGATCACTTCCGAATATGGATTATTACTTTTCCTCGGATGCCTTGCTCTTTTAAAATGCATTGCAGCTGCGTTAACCATTGGTAGTGGTGGAAACGGTGGGAGCTTCGGGCCATCTCTTTTTATGGGTGCTTACCTGGGATTTGTATTTGCCCGGATTATAAACTTAACCGGTATTGCCAGAATACCGGAAACAAACTTCACACTCGTTGCCATGGCGGGTTTACTAAGTGGTGTGTTCTATGCTCCTTTGACTGCTATATTCCTTATTGCTGAAATCACAGGAGGATATGAGCTGATGATTCCACTCATGATCGTATCCGCGATAAGCATTACGGTTGCGCACTATTTTGAACCGCTGTCCATGGAAGGCAAGAAACTCTCCGATAGATTAAAATCGCCTATTGAAGACCGGGATAAGAACTTATTAAGCAGACTCGATCTGAATGATTTGATTGAAACCAATTTTTCAAAGACGAGTCCGGATTCACCGCTTCACGAACTGGTAAAAATCATCTCCACTTCAAAACGAAATATATTTCCCGTACTCCAAAATGAAATGCTGACCGGCCTGGTGTACCTGGATGATGTCAGAAACATCATTTTCAAACACGATCAGTACGATGTTGTATTCGTTAAAGACCTGATGACGAAACCGAAAGCCGTTATTCACCTCAATGAAAACCTGCACGACATCCTGAGAAAATTTGAAGACACCAGTCAATGGAATCTCCCGGTGGTTGATGATGAAGAAAAGTACTTAGGGTTTGTCTCCAAATCGAGTATCCTCAGCAAATACCGTGAAGAACTTCTGCGGTCCGTTTAAACGGATACCTCACGCATGGCTACAAAATACTTTTTAGGACTGTCACACACATGACATTTATAGGAATCCGGAAGCTCTTCAAAAGGAACTCCGGGTGGAATGTTTGCCAAGGCATCCCCGTATCGCTTATCGTAAATTGAAAGGCAATTACTGCACTGATAGCTGGCCACGGATTTACTGGCTTCCTGCTCCTTGCTCTTTTCCACTTGCTGCTTTTCAGGATTTAACTGACGATAATACAGCTTACTCAATTCGATCAGTATGGCTGGAATTATTTCTTTCCTGACATCGCGGGAATAGGTGAGATAAGCAATATCATTTGGATTGAAATTCTTCGCATAGAGAATGTTATACCGTTCTGCCTCCGTTTCAAAATTACGTTCGATCACAATGGATGTAAACAGAAACATGGACCGCTTCATTTTGATCGTAAAAGTCAAGCCGTGTGTACTGATATCCTGCTGATCCAGTTCTCGCACCAGGAATCTTTTCAGCTCCAGGGCCTCAGCATCGATAACCGGTAAATGCCAGTTTAGTTCAAGAGAAGAATGACGCTCGTTGATGCCGAACTTACCCATCAGTTTCTCCCAGCGTATCCGATCAGAAGCCTTGATGCCTTTTATTATAAAAGCTTTCCAGGGAATAATGTTGATCTTACCGATATTGGTTTCCTGGCACAGGCGACAGGAGGCTGTCATAAAATCAATATCATACTGATTGTTGCGCCAATATAAACCAAGCCAGTATTGATTGTTAAGCTGTGCATTAAGTCCCTCGTAATAGGGAAACGCCCGGTCTGAAAATTTCAGTTTCTCCGTTGCGCTCCGGTAGTTGATGCGCATTTTTCCCTGTAGAATGACAAATAGCTCATCTAATCCAAACGGTTGAAAATTCAGGAACAGCTCTTCGATGGCTTTAGATACCTTCGCGATATCCTGGGTAAAGATCAATTTCGGCCACAGTTCAACTACATTGCCTTTCCTTGGATCACGAAGATAGAGATACCAGTAGTTTTCTTCTTTTGACGCAATGAAGTTTACCTCACCGGTAAGCAAGGGTACAATACTCTGCACCGGATCTACAATATTGATTTTAATCCGCGGTCTGAAGTCAAAGTTGTCGATCACAAAGTGATAGGTATCTTCTTTTACCCAATTGGTGGTTTCTACGACATTGGCCGCCACGTAGGAGCTGACAATATTCTGATAAACGGACTGGTCGCTTCCCAGCTCGTAGTCCATATTTATTTCGCGGAATAATTTGTCCAGATGCTGTTCGCTCGCATCGTTAGAAGGGAACATAATATCCTGGCGGGAACCAAACAGGACAAATTTATTTCCCAGTGTCCGCGAGATATCCATAATCTTCAGCATGTCTGCAGGCGACAGGATACCTCCTTTTACAAATACCCGGATTAGATCACTTTTTTTGGTTTCCATTATTAAAAGCGTAAAGCAGAAAGTGTAAAGCTTAAAGCTAAGAGCTTCCCTGCTTGTTTCAACTGCACTGATATTATTTTCGTAAAGTTACTCAATCTCCCGGAGCAGAAAACAAATGTAAAGCTCTCCATTTTAGGCTTTGTGCTTTTTGCTTTCTGCTCTTATCACCTATTCCCAATTCGCCTTCGGCATCAGCCCTTCTGCTTTAAGCTTTAAGCTTTCGGCTTCTTTCAGGCTCTCCTTAAGTATACGTTGTATTTCCGGTTTACAACTGCCACAACCCAAACCTGCGCCTGATGACTGGCATAACTCCGGTAACGACAAGCAGCCACCATCGATCAGTTTCTTCAGGTTTCCGTCCCCTACCTGGTTACAGGAACATACCAGCTTTCCGACAACAGGTTCTACCGCTTTACCCGAACGCAGCAACTGCATTCTTCTGTCTGATAATTCAATTTCACTCTCGATCAGTGTTTTAAATTCAGCGAATTCCGATTTATCACCAAGCAACACTGCTCCTACCAGCCGGTCATCCTTTACAATACATTTCTTGTAGTACCGCATGGACTTGTCAATGAACAGAATCTCATCGTAACCTTCCGAGTTAACCGGAATTTCAGCAATACCGATAGAGCAAAGATCCAGATCAGAGAATTTCAGGATGTTCATGGGTACAGCACCTTCATACGTACTCTGCACATCACCATGTAAAAATTTAGCCAGCACATCAGCTTGTTTTTCAGCTGCGGAAGTAATGCCTAATAATTTTCCCCGGTGTTCAGCAATTTCACCGGCAGCAAAAATGTTTGGATCGCTGGTCTGCATATAATCGTTCACCACGATTCCACGTGCAGTTTCCAGACCCGCTTCTGTAGCAAACTCAATATTGGGTCGTGTTCCTACAGCGTATACCACAGCATCGGCCCTGGCGATCTTACCGCTTTGAAGTTTTACTTCCAGCTGTGCACTGTTTGCAATTTTATCTACGGATTGTACCTGGTCGTTTATGAAAATCTGGATACCCAGTTCTTCTACAAACTCCAGCAGCAATTGTCCGGAAAGGTTATCCAACTGACGTTCCATTAACCTTCCACTCAATTGAATGATTGAAATGTTGACATCAATATGACGTAAGGAAGCAGCCAGCTCCAGCCCCAACAATCCACCACCAATGATCACCACGTGTCCGTCAGGCTTCAGAAATTTCTTCAGATCATCAGCATCTTTTTTCATGCGCATGGTGAACACTCCCGGCAGGTGTACCGGAGCTTCCTTCGGTATGTAAGCGCGGCTTCCTGTGGCCAGGATGAGTTTGTCATACAGGTGTTTCTTGCCGGTCTGATCAACAATATATTTTTGCGTACGGTTGATCATCACCACTTCTTTCTCCGTATGTAGTCTCACGTTCATGGATTCAAACTCCCCTTCCTGGAATTTCTGGAGCTTCGCCCACGACAACGTATCATTAACATATTCCGGCAGCAGTACACGATTATAAAAAGGATCTTTCTCTTTGGAGAATACATGGATTTCGTCCTGCTCATTGAGCTGGCGATACGTGGAGAGAAAGCGATAGGCTGCTGCCCCTGCACCTACTACAATGATCTTTTCAAACGGCTTTTCGTATTTGCGGACTTCAACGGCTGCAAATTTAAAATCAGGTTCCTTTGAAACCGGATCAACCAATGTACTGGTGAGGTTGTTGGCCCGTGCCAGATCACGCTGCAGGATTTTTCCCCAGTGCATCGGAAGGAAGACAACTCCTTTCTTGATATCCTCAGTTACTTTGGCAACAACCCGTACCGATCCGCGGAAATTATCAACTTCAACAATGTCACCATTCTTGATATTCCGGATCAGTGCATCGTGCGGATGAATTTCGAGGAACGGTTTATCAATGTGTTGTTTAAGTTTGTTAACCTTTCCTGTCTTTGTCATGGTGTGCCACTGATCACGGATCCTTCCGGTGGTCAGGATCAATGGGAAGTCACTCGTAACCGGTTCCGATTGGTTTTCCGGTTCACCCAAGGGATAGAAGCGTGCTTTACGCGATGGAGTAAAGAATGAATTATCGGTAAACAGCCGTGGAGTTCCTTCGGAATTACTTTCCGTAAAGGGCCACTGCGCTGTACCTTTTGTGCGCAGATAGTTGTAGGAAAGTCCGCTGATGTCCAGGTTTGTTCCTTTCGTGAGACGGCAGTGCTCTGCAAAGATTTCTTCAGAAGATGAATAAGAAAATCCATTGAAACCCATCTCTCTGGCAAACCGGCAAAGGATCTCTACATCAGGCAATGCTTCACCCGGAGGGTTAACCGCTTTACTCAGGTAGCTGATACGTCTCTCTGAATTTGTCATCGTACCTTCCTTCTCGAAATGACCGGCCGCGGGAAGTACAAGATCTGCAAACTCGATCGTATCTGATTTTCTGGAAATATCCTGTACCACCACAAAGCGTGCTTTTTTTAGTGCCGCTTCGACACGTCTCGTATCCGGTAAACTTACCAGCGGATTTGTACAGATGATCCATATGGCTTTCAGATCACCTCGCTCGAGGGCTTCGATCATCTGTGTTGCTGTCAGTCCTGGTTTTTCTGACACAGAAGGAACACCCCAAAAATCCGCTACCTCTTTCCGGTGTTGTGGATTAGCATACGAGCGGTGTGCAGCGAGCATCGTAGCCAAGCCACCTACTTCGCGACCACCCATTGCATTGGGCTGACCTGTGAGTGAGAAAGGACCAGAACCCGGTTTTCCGATATGGCCGGTGATCAGGTTCAGGCTGATGAGGGCAATGTTTTTATTTACACCAATAACACTTTGATTCAGACCCATTGCCCAAAGCGTAAGAAATCCTTTTGATGCAGCGATGTATGATGCTGCCAGACGGATATCATTCACAGAAACATCGCAGTTCAGTGCAGCTTCTTCAACCGTATAGGCAAAAACAGAATCGCGGTATTTTTCAAATTCCTCAGTATGGTTGCTGATAAATTCATAATCCACTTCACCGTTTTCAATCAGTATGCGGGCAATGGCATTGTAGAGGTATATATCCGTACCGGGTGTAATCTGCAAATGCAAATCGGCCATGGCACAGGTTTGCGTTTTACGGGGATCAACAACGATCAGTTTTACATCCGGATTTTTTTGTTTGTGTGCTTCAATTCTTCTGAACAGAATGGGGTGACACCATGCAGGGTTCGCACCGGCAATCAGAAAACAATCTGCCAGCTCAATGTCTTCGTAGGAGACCGGAACGGAATCTTCACCGAGTACCTTTGCATAACCCGCTACAGCACTGCTCATACACAGACGTGAATTGGTATCGATGTTATTGGTTCCCAGAAAACCTTTAACCAGTTTGTTGGCTACGTAATACTCTTCCGTAAGACATTGTCCGGAAACATAAAAACCCACAGCGTCAGGACCGTAGGTTTGCGTGATGGATTTGAATACTGCTGCTGTTCGTTTCAGTGCCTCATCCCAGGAGACACGCTGATAGGGGTGATTACGACTATATCGCATTTCAGGGTAAAGCAATCGGTCGCTATGATCCTGCATGGCATAATGCAGATTCATGCCTTTGGAACACAACATACCTTTATTCACCGGATGGTCTTTATCCCCCTCGACAGAGATTTTACCTCTTCTGTCTTTCTTCACAATCATTCCGCACCCCACACCACAGTAGGAACAGGTTGTCTTGAAACTTTCTTCAGATCGCTTTACCATTCAATTGTCAATTATCAATTCATCCATGTGATGATGTGCAAATTAGTGCATGAACACCTTTGCACATCACTACAGGTAACACTATGCTGCTTTTTCTTTATAAAAATCCTTTTCGTCAATCTCTACTTTGTCCATGAGTAAGTTCAGCAAACGTTCGCGGATCACTTTGTACTCTTCCATGTTCACAATGTCTTTCTTATTCCGTGGCCTGGGCAGATGTACCTCTTCAATTTCACGGATGGTTGCAGCCGGGCCATTGTTCATCACCACAATCCGGTCAGAAAGGAAAACCGCTTCTTCGATATCATGTGTTACCATGACGATAGTCTTACTCCGTTGTGTGAGGTTCCACATCTTGAGCAATTCAATGTGAAGCGACCCTTTTGTCAATGCATCAAGGGCACCAAAGGGCTCATCGAGTAACAGCACATCGGGGTTGATCGCAAAGGCACGGGCGATAGCGGTGCGTTGCTTCATACCTCCGGAAATCTGCTTGGGATGCTTTTCGCGATGATCCCACAGGTTTACCATCTTCAGGTACTTTTCAACCAGTTCGTGTTTCTCTTCCTTCGGCTTGCCGGAAAGTGCAGCATCAACAGCCTGAAAAATATTTTCATATACGGTCAGCCAGGGAAGCAATGAATAATTCTGAAATACAATACCACGGTCAGGTCCCGGGCCTTTCACGGTTTTTCCATCGATGGATACTAATCCTTTTGTGGGAAACGTCATTCCGCTGATGGCATTCAGTATGGTGGATTTTCCACAACCGGAGTGACCAATGATGGATACGATCTCTCCTCTTTTTATTTCCAGGTTGATATCACGAACCGCCACGAACTTTCCTTTCGGAGTGTTGAAAGCGATTTCCATGTTTTCTATTTTCAGGTAAGACATGTTGTTCAATTTAAATTCCCTCAAACACTAAAGGTTACTTTCTTTTCTACCCAGGAAAAACCCCGATCGAGGATCAATCCCACCAGACCAATGATCAGAATCGCTGAGATCACACGCTCCAGACTCAACGCATTCCAGCTATCCCACACGAAGAATCCAATACCGATCCCACCGGACAACATCTCACCGGCTACAATAACCAGCCACGCAACACCAACACTTAAGCGAAGGCCGGTGATGATGTGAGGTAGACTGTATGGTAGTAACACTTTGGTGAGGTATTTCCATTTCGAAAAGCCAAATGCTTTTGCTACGTTCTTGTGATCATCCGGTAGAGACGCAACACCAAATGAGGTGTTGATCAATGTGGGCCACAGTGACGTGATGAAGATGATGAACACCGTAGCACTGCTGGCAGATTGAAAGGCAACGAGGCCAATCGGAAACCAGGCCAGTGGAGATACCGGTTTCAATACCTGCACGATCGGATAAAACATCTTTTTGCAGAAGGTACTGGCGCCCATCAGAATACCAATGGGTATGGCAACCAGTGCTCCCATAAAGAACCCTGAGAATACCCGGATCAATGAGCTTAGAAGTTGCAGCGCTATACCTTTATCATTAGGACCGTAATCATAAAACGGGTCTTTAATCAATTCCCAAAACACTACAAAGGTTGCGAGCGGTGTAGGTAATTCACCTTTCGTGATCAGGCTGATTACATACCATAATCCGATCAATACACTGAATCCAAGAATATTAAATGCAAGTCCCTGCAGAACCGACAGCGTTCGTTGTACTATTTTATTTTCAACCGGCTCGCTTCCCGCCAATGCTTCATTGGTTATGGGAGCTGTAAGTATTGATGATCTTTTCATACTCTTTTTATTCATCCGGGTTCACTGCTTACGCAGTGAACCCGGATTGTTAAGCATTATTTTTTAGCCAGTTTTAAATACTCACCTGGGTTGTTCGGATCAAAAGTCGACTTGTCAATCGTGATCGAGAATGGTTTCATATCATCCACAGGTATCTTGACACCCATGCTCTTTGCCACTTCCGTGTACAGGTCCTGCATAACCAGTTTATCGGCAATTGATTTATAATCAGGAGCCGTTTGCAGGTAATCGAATCGCATGTATTGCGCCATGAACCAGATGGCATGTGACTTACGTGGAAAATTGGTTTCACCATTACGATGATACAGCATGTAATCATCCGTATAGATTTGAGTACCGAGGTCGCAACCTAAGTTATAGTCACCCATCAGGCGTGCTTCAATCACATCAGCAGGAGCATTTACATACTGAGGCTTACCGATTATACCGGCAGCTTTCTTACGATTTGCACGGTTGTCCAGCCATTTGCAGGCTTCGAGAACAGCCTTCATTACATTTTTAAGATCTTCTCTTCTGGCTTCGCTGAATTTTTTGTTTACCACCAGCGCTTTCTCAGGATGATGTTTCCAGATATCCTGAGTAGATATTTCCGTGAAGCCAATACCTTGTTTGGTAGCCAGGCCATTCCAGGGCTCACCCACGCAATAGCCATCCATGTTGCCTACTTTCATGTTGGCTACCATTTGTGGCGGTGGGATAGTAATGATCTTGGATGTTTTCTGACTTACACCGGCAGTGGCTAACCAGTAACGCAGCCAGATGTCATGCGTTCCTCCGGGGAACGTCATCGCGAAAGTTACTTCTTTGTCTTCCTTTAATTTTGCGGCTACTACCGGAGCAACTTTTGAAGTCTGCTTGAATCCTACTTTACCACAGAAGTCTTTTGATAAGGTGATCGCCTGGCCGTTGTTGTTCAGCACCATGGCAATTTTCATTTCAGAACCTTCCTTGCCACCGACACCGGTATACACCGAGAAAGGCATACTGAACAAACAGTGTGCACCATCCAGTTCACCGGTAAGGATTTTATCACGGACATTCGCCCACGATGCTTCCTTGGTCACTTCTACATTTACACCATACTTGGCAAATAACCCCAGTTCCTTTGCCATCACAATAGGCGCACAGTCCGTTAAGGGAATAAATCCCAAACGAATTATTTCACCTGTTCCTTTGCCATCACCATTCACTACCGGCATGGCTGATGTAAGCATCAGCAACACTACCGGAGCAAAACACAGTACAAAAAATCTTTTGATGTATATATTCAGTTTCATGATTGTCGACCGTTTAGTTTTTGAAAGAAATTTCCGCTGGCTTGATGTTGATCATCAGATAAGCCCAATCTGAAAAATCGGCTGCGTTCTTAACATTCTTCACTTTGGGTGAAGCCATTGTTTCTGTTGAAAACATAGCGGAGTAACCTCCTTCGATCGTGATGGCTTTTGTCATTCCGTAATTGAAAACAAAATCGATTTCCGTTCCGAGGTTCTTATCCATCACATTTCCATCATTGTCCGTTACCGCTGCTGGCAACACAAACTGGTGCACATCGAGCGTCAGCATGAGATTGTCTTTGGCTTTGTATTTACTTTTCAGGTAGTAATTGGTAAGGCCGTTCGATCCAAAACCATCCGCCACATAGAAATAATCCATATAGCCCCAGAACTTGTGAGGTGTTCCGTACAGAGGATCAAATCGCTGAGCCTTCTTGGTCGGATCAGATCCATTGTTTCCGGAGGTGATATCAATACCCGGGCCTACACTGAATTTTCTTCCCACAGAATACAGGGCAGATGCCGAGATGAAGTATTCGCTCAGTTCAGTTCCATCACGATATTCTCCACCTTGATAAAAGGCACTTAACGCAAAACCCAGTTTTCGTTTTGCTGTGCCAAACATATTGCCACCAACGGTATACCGACTCCATACTCCCTGTTCATAAATAGGTGTTTTCTTTTCTACATCGGCTGGAGCAAAGTGATATTTACTGAAGTCGTCTTTGAAGAATAGCAAGGAAGAATTCCCAAAGAAGTGTTTCCGGCCGAGGTAAAGAAACTGCATCGATTTATACATCGCGCCTATGCCGTTTGTACTGGCCACGTAGCCTGTAGGAACACCATTGTAAATCGTATTTGACTTGCGTTCTGCATTTTGATTATAAGCAGCGCCCAGGTGAGCCGTCCATCCGTTGTGTTCAAATTTTACCAATGCAGCGTCATGCCTTCTGGCTTGTTGTAGCCAATCCAGGTTTCCGAGCAATCGTACATCATCATAAACCAGTTCCTGACGTCCTATTTTCAATGTGAAATTCTTCACCACCTTTCCGGTATCCACGAGGCTGATCTCTGCCCAGGCTTCATGCAACATCAATCCATCATTGACATCGGTGGTTACACGATTAATGGATGAGGCATCCTGTCCCCATACACGAACGTCTTGTATAGAACCATATAGTTTAAAGCGATGTGCTGCATAGCCGAAGTTAAGACGCGTGCGCTGCGAGGTAAACAAGGCACGTGCTGTATCTTCCTGCTGCACGGTACCCTGACCATTACGCATCTCTGTGCGTGTTCTCAACTGGCCGGAAACCGTGAACTGAGCCCTCACCTGCTGAATGCAAACGAGGGAAAAAAGGAGAAGTAAAATTGGTAAGTATTTCTTCTTATCCATAAATTTGAGGGTTTAGTGTTTACTAAATACTGGTCCCCTGGAAGAATGTCGCAGTTCATAAAGGGGACTTTTTAATTTCATCGGAAGCGTACCTGGTACAGCTTTCGGGGTTCTCAGATGTTCAGATGTTTTCTAAAAATCTCGTTAAGGTTAGGTTTAAGCAGCTTGTAGTTTGGGTTCCGTTACAGATTCAGTTGAAACAACTTCACCTTGTTTTTTCACAGCGCCTAATATCAGTGACAATGCAGACACTGCTATTACCGCTATACCGATAATAAATAAGCTTTCGCGATATGAAATATCATTTGAAGCGAAAAGAAAACCAGCCAGTACAGCTCCTACATTTCCACCTGCACCTACGATTCCGGATACTGCACCAATAGCTTTCTTATTGATAAAAGGAACAACAGAGTAGGTTGCTCCATTTGACATTTTGAGAAACAAGGCGAATAGCAACATGGACGCAATGGCCCATGGCAGAACATCCATGGCGGAGAATACCATGATACCAATACCCTCGCATAACAGAAAAATGCCCAGGATCAGAATGCGTCCTTTCAATCCGAATTTCTTTCCGGCTTTATCACCGAATATTCCACCTAACGCTCGGGCAAAGATGTTCATCATACCAAAGGTTCCGGCTATGATTCCGGCTTCCTTCAATCCCAGGTTAAAGTTGTCGACAAAATAAAGTGTAGCAATATTATCGATGGTGATCTCAATGCCGAAGCAGGCACCATAGGCGAGAAACAAAATCCATACCCGGTAATCTCGGCATGCATTCCAGAAACTTCCTTTCTCATCACCTTTTTTGGCTTTGAAACCTGCATCATTTTTTCTCAGGTCAGCTACGTTTCCCTCCGGTGTATCCTGTGTGAAGAAGTAATAGACAAAGCCCATGATGAACAGGGCTACTCCCGGAATGACCATAGCATAACGCCAGGCATCTTCATTGAGATACCCTGCTCCGACAAATGCGGAAAAAACAAGCGGCATAACAATCAGCGTTGCCCCTCCTCCCATATTTCCCCAACCGGCTACTGTAGCATTGGCTGTACCAACTACATTAGGAGCAAACATCACTGAGGTGTGATACTGCGTAATGACGAATGAAGCTCCGATCACACCAATGGCCAGGCGAAACAACAGGAAGGTTTCATAACTGTTGCTGAAGCCAATGAATATTACAGGCAGCGATCCAAAAATTAAAAGCAAGGTATAGCAAACACGCGGGCCGATCTTATCACACAACCATCCAAATACCAGGCGCGCAAATATGGTGATCGCTACTGAAGCAATAATGATGTTACCAATCTGTGCTTTGGTAAGTCCGAGATCTTCCCGAACAACGGGCATCAGTGGTGCAATACCAAACCATCCAAAAAAACAAAGGAAGAAGGTGATCCAGGTGACGTGAAAAGCCCGCATGGAAGGGGTTTTGAAATCCAGCAGGTTGATTTTAGTGGCTTTGCCAGAGGGTACTAAGTCCATAAATGATTTACGTATTAAATACGTAATAAACATACGTAATAAATCATTTATTTAAGTATTTATACGTAATATATTTACGCAATTGATTGATTTACGTAGAAAATCGTTTGCGTTAAAGTCGCTTTTCCGGAAGTGAGGAAATAAAAGAACCTGCTGTTTTAAGGCAGGTTCTTTTATTGAATCCAAGATGGGTAGTTATTTTCCTGTAGGGGAAAATTTTCGGGATTCGCCTTTGGAATTGAAAATCACCATTTCTTTTACACCCATGGGTATTCGAATAATACGGCTGGATTGGGACAAATACCCTGAACCATAATAAAATTCAATTTTCTGTTTTTTCCCATCGGAGAATTGAAGCTCAGCATAAGTATCAAACGGCAGGGGAATAAAACTATCGCGATTGTCTGCCGATACCCTACTGAAAACTCTGAGCGTTTCCTGATTGCGCGAAGCAATGAACAGATCACGCTTAGAACCTGAAAGCCTCACGAGCGATTTAGCATCACCTGGAACATAGAAATTACTCTGCGCTGCATTACTTACTGAGAAATTATTTTTCCCATCGCCTAACAGGATTATGCCGGTGTGGGCATCCTGTCGTCCGGCAAAAACTTCGTTGCCGAAATCATTTCCAACCATGA
>DASXWH010000224.1:0-2966 GCA_036503775.1 Ohtaekwangia sp. | reverse complement strand
AAGTCTAAAGGCTACGGGGTCCGGCACCGTTGCTCTTTTTGCGCCTCATAAACGAGGGGAGAGCGGGGTTGAGGGCCTAGCTAACGAAGCACTACAACAAGTTTTGAGTAAGGATGGAAATTCCGAGCAAGTTGACCACCTCATTCCGAGGCAAAGTGACCACCTAAAGTTAACTGGTAAATTGTGGTTTGATCAGTATCGAGTTTTCGGTTGATGATGGCCGTGTTTTTAATTTTGATTTTCAGTTAATTCTTCCTGTAATATACTTTTTTTCTTTCTCATCGATTCGCCCTTGAGTTCAAGGCGATGAGCGTCATGAATGATACGGTCCAGGATTGCATCAGCTATGGTCTGTTCTCCAATCACCTCGTGCCATTTATTTACCGGAACCTGCGATGTGAAGATGGTAGAACGTTTACCATGCCGGTCTTCAATGATTTCCATCAGGATAGTTCTGCTTTGCTGATCCAGTGGTTGGATTCCAAAGTCATCAATGATGAGCAACTCCTGCTTTTCCATTTTGGTTACCTCCTTCAGGTAGGTACCGTCTGCCTTTCCCATCTTCAGTCGTGCAAATAGCTTTGAGGTGTGCTCGTACAATACTTTATATCCGAGTGAACAAGCCTGGTGTCCAAGTGCAGATGCGATATAACTCTTGCCGATACCAGTGCTTCCGGTGATCAGAACGTTCTCTTTTTTGTCAATGAACTCACAATCCGCCAGTCGCAGAATGTAGTTCTTGTTCAGATCCCGGGTTGTATCGAAGTTGATCTGTTCAACGGCAGCTTTATAGCGGAACTTGGCATTCTTCACGTTACGGTTCAGTTTTCGATTGTAACGCTCATCCCATTCGGAATCGATGAGCATAGATACCAACTCATCCGCGGTCCAGTTGTCTGCACTGCCTGCTTCCAGGCTTGTACGGAAGGCTCGCACCATACCGTGCAGCTTCATTGTTTTCATTTTTTCCATTGTCTGTTCATTCATTGTGTTGTGATTTAAAAGTTTAACATTGATTACTGGTAATAATTTTTGCCACGTATGTTCTCATGTTCCGGCATGGGGAGTTGCCGATCTTCCTCCAGATCAAATAGGTCCAGTCCTCTGTGGAGAATGTCTTCTATAGCCCGAAAGTGATAGAGTCCGTAAGCATGAGCACGCTGACAGGCCTTGATCAATCGCTGATTACCAACACGCTTGCCAAACGATAATATCCCCTGACATGATTTGTAAGCTTGTTCAGGATGTGGCTTCTTATTGAGAACCTGTGCGATATAGTACTCGACTTCTTTGCTGATACTGCGAGCTTGCGAAAGGAAGTAATCAGGGTTCCACTCCGCCAACACCTGATGTTGGGTAGCCATATGAGCGGGATCAGTTGTATAGTTGTGAGCACTGCGAACACGCTCATGTTCGGCAATGCGTTCATACTTATAAAAGATCTCAACCTTCGACTTGCTGTACAGCACTCGTACTTTCTTACTGATATAGCCATAAGGCACACTGTAATAATGTTTATCTATGCTCAGGCATACGTGTCCGTTCTTCATCACGGTAGCTACTGAAGACGAGCGCAGTTCAAAACGCTTTTCTGGTAGCGGCTGCAATGCAGCACGCTCCATCTCATCGAACTGTTCCTGGCGAGAGTAATTACGTCCCTTAAAAGAAGTGCGATTGTGAACTTCGAGCAGCGTTCTGATCCGTGTGTTGAGTTCGTCCAGAGAAGTAGAAAGTTTATCGGGCAGTGAAGCGAAGATGCGTATGTAGGTGATCTTTACAGCTCCCTCTACCAATGCTTTGTCTTTAGGCTTGTATGCACGGGCCGGAAGAACAGCCATGCCGTAATAATCAGCAAAGGCTTCAAAGTTCTCGTTCAGCTTAGGTTCATAACGATTGCTTCTGATCACTGCAGACTTGAGGTTATCAGGTACAATCGCGTTAGGCGCACCTCCGAAGTAGTGCAAGGCATTTTCGCAGCAGCTGATAAAATCCTCTACACGTTGACTCTCTACAGCTTCCACGTAAGTGAGCTGACTAGCTCCCAGAATAGCTACAAACACTTCCATTGCTTTTACTTCACCGCTAGAAGGATCAACCACTTGCAGCTTCTCTCCGGTAAAGTCTACAAACACCTTATCACCGGCTTTGTGCGCCATGTGCATGCTCGGATGCACGCGTTTTTTCCAAAGGTTGTAATGATGATAGAATGATGTCCGTTGAAAACCTTCCGGATATTGAGCATGATATTCTTCCCACAGTCGCAACAGTGTGACGCCTCGCTGGCGTAATCTCTTCTCTGATATTTTTAAAAAATCATGGAGAGGAAGGAGACGATTGTCTATAACTGCCTCCGGTTCTTTGCAAAACAACTCATCGAGTTCTTTATCGGGTAGCTGGTTGATTTGTTCCCAAGTTGTCTTTAGTCCGGTAAATACGCGGATATACTTTTTGACCGTATTGCGGGAAAGACTTGTGGTTGTGCTAATCTGAAGCTTGCTCTGTCCCTGACAATACAGTTTAATTACCTGTCTGAGTTTACTCATATGGATCGGGTTATTGGCCATGTGTGGTTGATTTACGTCAGGCACAAATAGCCCAATCCAATCAACCTTCGGTCAACCGATCTCGATACTTTTTTAACTCAATTTAGGTGGTCAGTTTGATGCGGAAAACGATGGTCACTTTGCCGCGAAATCAGGTGGTCACTTTGATCCGGAAATTGGTGGTCACGTTGCCCGGAATCTCCAGTCCTCGCTATAAAAGCTTGCCTCGTCACGAGTATTAGAGGCATCGCGCTGGAAAATGTTTCTAACGCGATGTTTGATGAAGTGCGCCACGACATTATTAAAGTTAACAAACCTGTTTTGTTATTGCATAGTACCAAATCGTTAATTGGACGATGGCAAAATAGTGTTGAACTTTTCGGTTTAATAAGCGACAGTGTGGATGTGAAGATTTCTCTTTCT
>DASXWH010000223.1:0-6329 GCA_036503775.1 Ohtaekwangia sp. | reverse complement strand
TGTTTCACCTCAGCAACCGTAACGGTAACGATAACCGGTAAACCGGTAGTCTCGGCCACTACATTGAAGACGATATGCAGTGGTACAGCAACGAACATTACGTTTACAGCAACACCGGCAGCAACCTATACCTGGACAATTCCTTCACCGAATGGCAATATCACCGGAGCTTCAGCCGGATCAGGAAGCGGAATCAATCAGACATTAAGTAATTCTTCTTCAACACAACAGTCCGTAACATACAGTGTTGTGCCCAGAGCTAATGGTTGTGACGGAAATACATTTACACAGACAGTAGCCATTGATCCGAAGCCTACTGTATTCTCGGTTACCGGTGGAGGTGTGTATTGCGCGGGAAACACTGGCGTTAAAGTAGGATTGAGCGGTTCTCAAAGTGGTGTCACATATTCGTTGTTGCTTGCCGGAACGCCAACAGGTCAGACTTCTTCACCGGGCAGCGGTGCTTTTGATTTTGCCCCGGTCACTGCGATTGGTACGTATACGATTTCGGCTTCGACAGGGGCCTCTTGTTCTCAGATAATGAATGGTTCGGTTCAGGTTACGATGACATCAATTCCCACCGGAGGCTCTGTTACTTCGTCACCATCGGATCAGTTATGTATAGGTGATGAATTCACGCTGACGGTAAATGGAGTGACCAACACACCAAGTGATTTCGCATGGACTTTACCTGCTGGTATTACGGAGATTTCAAAGTCAGGCAATACCATACAATTGAAAGCGTCAACGGGTACGGGCGGTGAAATTTTAGTCATACCATCTAATACCTGTGGCAATGGCGGCACATTACAGACTTCAGTTACGGTTTCTCCGTTGCCTGTTGTTGATATCGTATTGCCATCTTCAAATGTATACGTGGATGAAGCCACACAATTCAGTTTTGATCCCATAGATGCCGGTACACCAGTGTGGGTATTTGGTGATGGCCAGACCTCTTCTGATCCGCAGCCCGTAATAACATTCACTACAGCCGGAGATGTGTCAGTAAACCTGACGGTAACCAATGATGCAGGATGTTCAGGTACAGATAAGGATAATGTTAAAGTACGATCGTCTGAGATTGGAAACTTTGCTATCAAGAATGTGGTGACAGCAAATGGTGACGAAGCCAATGGATTTTTATACATCGAAAATATCACCAAGTATCCAGACAGTGAAGTGATCCTGATAGACCGGTGGGGAACAGAGGTATTCCGTAAAAAGGGATACGCTAACGACTGGGATCTGAAGAAAGGAGAAAATTATCTCCCGGCCGGAAATTATGTATGTGTTGTCCGTTATGATGGTGAAGTGTATTCGCGCACTGTGACGGTAATTAAAAACAATTAAGCTTGAAAAGACCTCTACTTCTTTTAGCATTCGGATTGTTGACTTTCGCTGTGCAGGCGCAGGATGTTCCGCTCTTTACGCAAAAGCTGACGAACTCTTTCCTGTATAACCCGTCCGTGGCCGGAAATACATTTGGCTCGATTACATTTTCCCACCGGAAGATGTGGTCTGGCGTGCAGGATGCACCGAATACCAACCTCCTGAGCGTGCACACACCTTTTGGTCAGCATAAATTTGGTTTGGGATTGAACTTCTATTCTGATAATATTGGTATCACGCAGAATATTTATCTCTCTTCTGCCTTTGCCTATCACATCAAGATCAATGACAACCGGATGTTATCCTTTGGTGTTTCCGGTGAATACAGCAACCTGAAACTGGATCCCACCAAAGCGGATGTTATTGATCCCAATGATCCGTTGTTACGCTCAACATCGTCTCAAAGCCACCTGGATTTTTCATTTGGTACGAGCTATAAGTCAAAGTATGTGAGCCTGGGGGCTTCGGCCAATAAAATCAGTTCCCTTCTGGGTATAGCGGATAGCACAGATCAGTTCCCCGCTTTTTATTCCGGCTTTCTGCAATTCACCATCCCTTTTGCCGATGAGCGTCATCTGCTTGAACCTATGGTTACGTACCGGAGTTTTGCGTCAGGCGAACCACAGTTTGATGCAGGTTTGTATTACACCTACAATGATTTCGCTATCCTGGGAAGCAGCTACCGAAGCGGTGGTGCTTTGAATCTGACTGCAGCGCTGAAGTTCAACAAGCGTATACTGGTTGGCTACAGCCGCGACATGTACACCAGCGATGTAAACAAAGGGGTAGGGGCTACCAATGAAATTACCATTCGTCTTGATTTCCGGAATGAAAGCTATTACACCAAGGCCAGGAATGCGCGTGCCATAAATACGAATGCGCTTGCCATCCGCAGAAAAACATTATCGATGTATCAGGCGAAGGGACGGCCGATGCAAAAGAGCTCGCGGTACAAGAAGAAGATCAAAAAGAATTCATTCATGTCACCCAATCACCGTATGAATGCCAGCAAAAAACTGATGACGGTGAAATCAAAACGTAAGCCGGGGTATAAACGAAGAAGATAATTGAATTCCAGATTCCAAATTCCAGAGTTAAATTGATCTGGAACATGGAATCTGAGACCTGGAATTTTAATTTACTTTTTGAATTTATTCACCAGCATCGCCAGTTTATCTTCCATGCTTACTTCCTTCTCCCGTGGCTTGCTTTTCTTATCCTTGAATTTAGCAGGAGCTGCTTCTCCGGTCTGGGCAAACGGATCACTTTTCATCGAGAGGCCAATGCGTTTGCGGGGTATATCTACTTCCACTACAGTTACGGTTACTTTCTGTTGAACCGTTACAGCTTCATTTGGATCTTTAATAAACTTATCGGCCAGGTGACTGATGTGAACCAGGCCATCCTGATGAACGCCAATGTCTACGAATGCTCCGAAAGCCGTTACATTGGTAACAATTCCCGGTAGCTTCATACCTACCTTCAGGTCGCCAATGGAATTAACGCCTTCCGTGAATGAGAAAATTTCGAAGACCTTGCGCGGGTCGCGTCCGGGTTTTTCCAGTTCACTGATAATATCCGTAAGGGTAGGTAGGCCTACTTTTTCAGTAACATATTTTTTAAGATCCAGTTGCTTGCGGAGTTCACCGCTGCTCATTAATTCTTTTACGGAACACCCCATGTCTTTTGCCATCTGTTCTACGATCGGATAGCTTTCCGGGTGAACCGCGCTGGTGTCCAGCGGATTCTGGGCTTCATGAATCCGAAGGAATCCGGCCGCCTGTTCAAAGACCTTTTCTCCAAGACGTGATACCTTCATTAACGAAGCACGATCTTTAAAGGGGCCATTCTGGTTCCTGTACTCGACAATATTTTTTGCCAGGGCTGAACTCAATCCCGAAACATAGGAGAGAAGTTCCTTACTGGCCGTGTTCACTTCAACACCTACAGAGTTAACGCAACTCATCACCACATCATCCAGGCCCTGCTTGAGTTTGGTTTGTTCAACATCATGCTGATATTGCCCGACACCGATCGACTTGGCATCAATCTTAACCAGTTCAGCAAGCGGATCCATCAAACGTCTGCCGATGGAAACAGCCCCACGAACGGTCACATCTTTATCGGGGAACTCATCGCGGGCAACTTCTGAGGCAGAGTAAATCGAAGCGCCACTTTCATTCACCATTACAATAATGATCTTGTTGTTCAGGCCAATGGATTTGGCAAACGCCTCGGTTTCGCGACTGGCCGTTCCGTTCCCAATAGCAATGGCTTCAATATTATATTGTTCACAAAGGGATTTTATCAACGCTCCAGATTTTGCCGTTTCACGCTGCGGATCGTTTGGATAGATCACATCGTGATGAAGCAGCTTGCCCTGGCGGTCCAGGCACACCACTTTACAACCTGTGCGGAACCCCGGGTCAAGGGCCAGTACATTTTTTTGTCCCAAGGGTGCAGCCAGCAGAAGTTCCTTCAGGTTGGTGGCAAATACTTTTATCGCTTCTTCATCAGCCTTCATTTTGGACTCCATCCGGACTTCCGTTTCGAGTGAAGGACGAAGCAGACGTTTATAACAATCCTTGATGGCGAGTTTCACGTGTTCTCCTGCCGCATTCTCATTCTTTACATGCTGGCGCTCCATGGAGCTGATCGCCATCTCTTCGGGTGGGTAAATATCGAGCGCGAGAATACCTTCTTTTTCACCTCTGCGCATGGCCAGCAAACGATGCGATGGCGTTTTGGAAATGGGTTCAGTCCACTCAAAGTAGTCTTTGAATTTCTGACCATCGGCTTCTTTGCCTTTCAGTACCCGCGACTCCACAGCGCCTTCCTTCCAGAAAAGTTCGCGAACGTTTTTCCGGGTATCCGGATTTTCGCTGATCCATTCAGCAATAATATCCCGCGCGCCTTCCAGTGCTTCTTCCTGGCTTGCTACACCTTTTTCTGAATCTATAAACGATTGTGCAAATTCTTCGGGATTAAATTTCTCCTGATCAAATATCTTTTGTGCCAACGGTTCAAGACCTTTTTCCTTGGCGACACTGGCGCGGGTTTTACGTTTCGGTTTGTAGGGAAGATAAATATCTTCCAGTTCAGCGAGTGTTTCAGCCGTAACGATGGATGACATCAGTTCAGGGGTAAGCTTACCTTGTTTTTCAATGGAACTTATAACAGCTTCTCTGCGCTTGTCGAGTTCACGGAGTTGTTCAATCCGGTCGCGAATGTTGGTGATCATAACCTCATCCATACTACCCGTCATTTCTTTCCGGTAGCGTGATATAAAAGGAACTGTAGCTCCTTCTGCCAGCAGGTCGCCAACAGCCTTTACATTTTTTAGCGGCTGGGAGAATTCTTTTGCAATTTGTTCGACCCACCGTACGAGATTCTCTTGTTCCATAATTTTTAAACAGGCTGGCAAAAATAGAATAACCCGGATAACCTGCAATACCTGAATTTTTATTAATCTTTATAGTATTGAAAAATAGATTCTTACTATGAATAGAAAAAGTATTGCTTTGGTGGCGCACGACAACAAGAAACGGGAGCTGGTCGAGTGGGCTAAATTGTATTGTGACGCTATGTTGCTTTTTGATGTTTATGCCACGGGAACTACCGGAAAACTGTTGGAGGCTGAATTGAATATTCCGGTCAATAAATTAATGAGCGGCCCGTTGGGGGGTGATCAGCAGATCGGTGCACTGATCGCTGAGGGCAAGGTTGATATCCTGGTTTTTTTCTGGGATCCACTGGAACCCCTGCCTCATGATCCGGACATCAAGGCTTTACTCCGGCTTGCTGCGGTATGGAATATTCCTGTGGCCTGCAACCGGGCTTCTGCCGATATGATCTTTACGTCACCTCAGCTTTTTGATTATCAACGTAAACTACCTGACTTTACTGCGTATCGTAACCGGAAGGTATAAAAACAAAAGAGGCAGTATTCACAGACTGCCTCTTTCAATATACGGATACTTGATCTTAGAAATAGAAAATCAGGTTAATGCTTCCAAAGGTATTGGTACCGATGTCGAAGCTACCTGTGCTGTTGTATGATTCTGTGGTTTCAGTTTCCAGTTCATCATCAACAAAATCAAAGTATTGTACGCTGGTCTCGCCTTTAGGATTAGTGCGCAGGTTGATACCATATCCAACCTCACCACCCAATGAAATTTTCGGAGCGATAAAGTACTCAACACCGATAAAACCATTTACGCCAAAGCCGAACTGCGTTCCTGATTTTTCTTCGGTAACACGTTCGCTGTCGTTAGTTACGAAATCAGCAAACACACCATCCCAAACTGTGAAAGTGGGATTGTTACCATTGTCGTCTTCATCAAATGAATTTCCGTAATCGTACTTATTTTTGGCAGATGAAATACCAATCGCTACTTCGGCACCGTAGATACCCTGAAGTCTGCCGTTGCCTCTTCTTTTTTCAAGTCCGGCTCCGAGCAAAACATTTATTTCACTGGCTACTACTTTGTCCTCAACGTACTTTGGTTCCGGATCTTCATTAGAGTCATCGAATACGAGGTTCTTACCGGTTTCGCTTGAGCGGTTAAGGGCAAAACGAACGCGGTAAGCTGTGTTGTTATCCTTCATGTATTTTCCGATCAGAGCCAGGTTATCAGGTGAGTTGAAGGAGGGGGCATTGTTGTAATCTTCACCGTGAAAGAAGTTACCAAAATACTCCAGAAAGGGTGTAGCATCAATTCCAAGTCCCCACTCACCGGTTTGTGGCAGAATAAGTTCACCACGTTTGCTTTTCAGAGGTTCAGGTGCATCCTGAGCCATTGCAGATAACGAGGCAACGCTCAGAAACAGAACTGCTAGTTTTTTAATCATAAGGGTTTAACGTTTTTGTTTGTTTTGGCCGCGAATAAACGGTTGGAGATGATAAGTACCAAGGTCATTGGGCGAGATTTCCGGAACGA
>DASXWH010000222.1:0-13954 GCA_036503775.1 Ohtaekwangia sp. | reverse complement strand
GTTTAGCAATTCTCCATCCGGACTCATGTAAATAATGTCATCATACTGACGTTTGCTTTTCAGGTCGGTGATGCAATTATCGATCGGTTCGATCATCATGACCATTCCAGCTCCCCCGCCAAAGGCATAATCATCGGTGCTTTTGTGTTTGCTGGTAGCATACGCTCGGAGGTCAATAATATTCACTGACACTAGTCCTTTTGCCTGTGCACGTTTCAGGATAGAGTCTGAAAAAGGGCTCTCAATTAGCCGGGGCAGACAAGTGATGATGTCAATATGCATAGGTCAAATATCCAAAAAACCCTCGGGAAGATTTACCGTGATCTTTTTTTTGCTTTTGTTGATACTGGTAATAAACGGACCATTCACGGGAATGAGAATTTCTTTGTCGTTGTGATCCAGCGCGAGAAGTTTATTCGGGCCAGCTTTAATGATCTCCCGGATTTTGCCGAGTTCATTTCCATCCTCTTCATAAACACTGAACCCTATTACTTCATCGTCATAGAATTCGCCTTTCTCCGACTTTGGCCTGGAGTTTCGGGGGAGGTATATTGATTGTTTTGAAATCCGGGAAGCATCCTCGATCGAGTCTATGTCTTCCAGTTTTAAATATGCCTTTGCTCCGCGAACCGAGATAGATTCAATGAAGTATGGTTCAAGCCTTCCGTCTTTTTCCAGAAAGAGCGATTCAAGGGTTTCCAGGTCTTCCGGAGCTTCGGCTTCGAGAGATATAGTGACTTCTCCTTTTAATCCGTGAGGTTTTAAGATAAATCCGATTTTATATGAGGAAGCCAGTTGCATGGATGGTTGTGAAATAAAAAATGCCAACGCATTGCATTGGCATTTTGTGGATGTCGATCTGAATTAAGCCTGAGTTTCAGCTTCAGCAGCAGGAGCTTCGCCTTCGGCTGCAGGGGCAGCTTCAGCAGCAGCAACTTCATTCTTCTTACGAATAGCTTCAGCGCGTGCTTCTTTAACTTTTGTCTCAGCTTCATGACGTGCTTTTGCTTCAGACTGTTTAGTCTTCGTAATCTGATCACGCTTAGCCTGGATTTTCGCATCCTTACCTTTTAACCAGTCAGCCAATTTTGAATCGGCCTGGTCTTGGGTAAGCGCTCCTTTGATCACACCGATCTGAAGGTGTTTTTTCAACAGGATCCCGCGATAAGACAACATAGCTTTTACGGTGTCGCTAGGTTGTGCTCCGTTCATCACCCAATGGAAAGCGCGGTCATCGTTGATTTCGATAGTTGCCGGCACAGTCAAAGGATTGTACGTTCCCAGTTTTTCAATAAAGCGACCATCACGTGGTGCTCTGGCATCCGCTACGACTACATCGAACATTGCCAGTTTCTTGCGGCCTCTGCGGGCCAATCTGATTTTAACCATTTCTGATAATTTTTAAAATGTGGAACTCGTCCGTTTTTTTTAAAGTCCGCAAAGATAGAGGAATTTATCGGTCAGGCAACCCGGTGGACTCCAACCTTTTATCAAATATCACGATTGGTTGAAGTTCATTTAAAAAATCAGGCAAAAATTGGGTGGAAACGAATGAAATGAGCTTTTGTATGAATATTTGCCTACACGAGTGTTCAATTTTTATAAGTTATCGGCCTTCTCTACATTTGTTGGCTTTCAAAAAAACCATGGATAAATACTCATATATATCGAATGCAGATGTTGGGTACCTCGACCAACTCTATCAAAATTATAAAAAGGACCCATCCTCCGTGGATGCAACCTGGCAGAAATTCTTCGAGGGATATGAATTCTCGCAACAACGCTATGGAGACAACGGAAATGGAGCTTCAACAACCGCTTCTGTTTCTGACTCTATATCTATAAAGGAGACACAGGTTCGTAACCTGATCTTTCAATACCGGTCTTTTGGTCACCTGAAATCCAAAACCAATCCGGTACGTGAGCGCAGAAACCACAACGTAAACCTGGATCATAAAAGTGTTGGCCTTACTGATGCTGACCTGGATACCGAATTTGATGTGGCGGCTGAGATCGGAATGCAGCGCAGTACACTGCGTAAGATCATTGAAAAACTGAATGCTGTGTATCTCGGACCGATTGGCTTCGAACATAACTTCATCCGGAACGATGATATCCGTGCGTGGCTATATCAGAAAATAGAAAAGGAGTATTATTCCTATAACCCCGGACAAGACGAGAAGAAAAGAATCCTCAGCAAATTGAACGAGGCAGTGGTATTCGAAAACTTCCTGCATACCAAGTTTCTGGGACAGAAACGTTTTTCATTGGAGGGTGGTGAAAATACTATTCCGGGATTGCAGACCATCATCAACAAATCGGCAGAACTGGATGTAAAAGAGGTTGTGATCGGAATGGCGCACCGAGGACGATTGAATGTCCTGGCCAATATCCTGGGAAAAACATATGAACAGATCTTTACAGAGTTTGAAGGAAATGTAAGTCCCGAAAACCTGACCATGGGTGACGGTGATGTGAAATACCATTTGGGTTATTCGAGTCACATCAATACACCTTCCGGAAAAAAGATCTATGTAAAACTCACGCCTAACCCCTCACACCTCGAAGCGGTTGATCCCCTGGTGTTGGGTTACACGCGCGGGCAGATCGATGATGAGTACAAGGGAGAGTTGTCAAAAGGAATGGCCATCCTCATCCATGGTGACGCTGCGGTGGCCGGACAGGGAATTGTATATGAAGTAGTGCAGATGTCGGGACTTCCGGGATATACTACCGGTGGAACGATTCATTTCGTGATCAACAACCAGGTAGGTTTTACTACTGACTACGATGATGCACGAACCAGTATCTACTGTACCGACATTGCTAAAATCGTAGATGCGCCAGTTCTGCACGTGAATGGTGATGATGCTGAAGCCGTGAGCTTCGCAGCAAACCTCGCGGTGGAATACCGCATTAAATTCGGAAAGGATATTTTCATTGATCTGTTGTGTTACAGACGCCACGGTCACAATGAAAGTGATGAACCTAAATTCACACAGCCGAAGTTATACAATATCATCGCCAAGCATCCTAATCCACGGGAGATCTACGTGAAGCGCCTGATCGAACGGGGTGATGTTGATGCCGCCCTGGCTGATGAGATGGATAAGAATTTCAGAAATCAGTTACAGGACAGACTCAACGAGGTAAAACAAAAACCGCTTCCTTACAAACCTCAAAAGATGGAGGAGGAATGGGAGCAAATGCGTTGGGCCAAGCCTGAAGATTTTGATAAGTCACCCGACACTGGTGTGAAAGAAAGTGTTATTGAGAAAGTCGGAAAAGCACTGACGTCAATCCCCGAAGGATTCAAGCCACTCAAGCAAATCGAGAAATTATTAAAAGACAGAAGTACAGCATTCTTTGAAGAGAAGTCGCTGGGCTGGGCGGAAGCCGAATTGCTGGCCTATGGGTCGCTGTTGTTGGAAAAGACTACTGTGCGTATGTCCGGTCAGGATGTAAAGCGTGGTACATTCTCCCATCGTCATGCTTATTTCTTTGATGCCAATACCAACGAACCGTATTGCGGTTTAAATAATCTGGAGAAGGGCCAGGGTAAGTTTCATATTTATAACTCGCTGCTTTCAGAGTTTGGAGTACTGGGCTTTGAGTATGGTTACTCTATGTCTTCGCCAAGCGCACTTGTACTATGGGAAGCACAGTTCGGTGACTTCGTGAATGGTGCTCAGGTTATGATCGATCAGTTCTTATCCAGTGCTGAATCAAAATGGCAACGGATGAACGGCCTGGTGATGCTGCTTCCTCATGGCTATGAAGGTCAGGGGCCAGAACACTCCAGCTGTCGTCCGGAAAGATTTTTACAGTTGGCGGCTGAGTATAACATGGTGGTGGCTAACCCAACAACGGCTGCAAATTTCTTCCATTTGTTACGCAGGCAGGTGAGTTGGTCTTTCCGCAAACCGTGTGTTGTTTTCTCACCCAAGTCGTTGCTTCGTCATCCGGGCGTTGCTTCACCGGTCAAAGATTTTACTTCCGGTTCTTTTAATGAAGTATTAGACGATCCGAATGTATCAGCAAAAGACGTGAACCGGGTTATACTGTGTAGCGGGAAAGTCTACTATGACCTGCTGGAAGTTCAGCAGAAACGTAAGAATAAAGACACCGCTATTGTCAGGATGGAGCAACTATATCCTTTTCCTGAAAAACAATTAAAGGCTGTTCTTAAAAAATATAAAGATGCCAAGCTCGTGTGGGCACAGGAAGAACCTGCGAACATGGGAGCTCAGTCATTTATTGTACGCATGATGCCGAAGTACGAAGTTGAATATGTATCACGCAAAGCCAGTGCATCACCCGCTACCGGTTATACAAAAGTGCATAAGGTAGAACAGGATAAGCTCGTGAATAAAGCCTTTGAAATTTAATCTGATCATACAATCGTAAATCTAAATCTGCAATTGAATGGCATTACAAATAAAAGTACCCGCAGTAGGTGAATCCATAACCGAAGTAACCATTGCTAACTGGTTGAAAAAGGACGGAGACGCTGTTCAGCTTGACGAAGTAATTGCTGAACTGGAATCTGATAAAGCAACATTTGAACTTACTGCACAAAGTGCCGGAGTTTTAAAAATTAAAAAACAACAGGGGGAGACAGTACCCATCGGTGAAGTGATCTGTGAGATTGAATCTAATGGTCAGGTTTCGCAGCCAGCCAAAACGCAGCCGGCAGCAACTTCATCATCGACTCCTGCGCAAACTACACCAAAGGCAACCGGTGGTGTGAAGGAAATGAAAGTACCTGCCGTGGGCGAGTCCATTACGGAGGTTACGATATCTACCTGGCTGAAGAAGGATGGTGACTTTGTGCAGATCGATGATATCATCGCGGAAGTAGAGTCCGACAAGGCAACCTTCGAATTACCGGCAGAAGCTTCGGGTATCTTAAGAATTATTGCGAAAGAAAAAGAAACATTACCGATCGGTGGCCTGATCTGTAAAATTGAAATCGCGGAAGGTGCACCGGTAGCATCAGCAAAGTCAACAACACAGCCCACGACAACGGCAAATACAGGTGACAAAACTTACGCTGCCGGTCATCCGTCACCAGCTGCTGCAAAAATTCTGGATGAAAAAGGAATTCAGTCCAACCAGGTTCAGGGAAGTGGTGTAGGGGGAAGGATTACCAAGGAAGACGCTTCGAAAGCACAGGCTACAGCCAAGACTGAAAGCAAACCCGCTACCTCACAGGCAGCTCCGGTCATCGCTTCGGGAGGAACACGTGGTGAGCGCAGAGAGAAAATGACATCACTTCGGAGAACCATTGCCAAGCGACTGGTTTCCGTGAAGAACGAAACAGCCATGTTGACTACGTTCAATGAAGTGGACATGAAACCGGTGATGGATCTTCGTTCAAAATACAAGGATCAGTTCAAGGAAAAATATGGAGTAGGCTTAGGCTTTATGTCTTTCTTTACCAAAGCTGTTTGCGCAGCATTGAAAGAGTTTCCTGCCGTGAATGCTTCGATAGACAAAGACGAAGTTATCTTCCACGACTATTGTGATATCTCCATTGCCGTATCAACACCACGAGGTTTGGTTGTGCCTGTAATCCGGAATGCTGAATCCTTATCATTCAATCAGATTGAAAGCGAAGTAGTACGTTTAGCAACACGCGGTCGTGATGGTAAACTTTCCATTGAAGAAATGACCGGAGGTACATTCTCTATTACCAACGGGGGTGTATTTGGTTCCATGCTCTCAACGCCCATTTTGAATCCTCCTCAATCGGCTATTCTGGGAATGCACAACATTGTAGAACGCCCGGTGGTGAAGAATGGTGAAGTTGTTGTTCGCCCGATCATGTATCTCGCACTTTCCTACGATCACCGTATTGTGGATGGCCGCGAGTCTGTGAGCTTCCTGGTGCGCGTCAAGGAAATGCTGGAAGATCCGGGAAGATTAATCCTCGGTGTATAATCTGAATTCATCAAATCCCCTTCTTTTCCGGAAGGGGATTTCTTTACATCATAACCTAAAAATTCTTTCTCATGCAATACAATGTTACGGTCATAGGTTCAGGTCCCGGAGGGTATGTAGCAGCCATCCGCTGCGCGCAACTTGGTTTTAAAACTGCCATCATCGAAAAATATGATACACTGGGTGGTACCTGCCTGAATGTAGGATGTATTCCTTCCAAGGCATTACTGGATTCGTCAGAACATTTTATTAATGCAAAGGAGCACTTTGCGGAACACGGCATTGACATTCCGGCACCGAAGGTAAACATCGGTCAGATGATCAAGCGGAAAGGTGATGTTGTGAAAGCCAACGTAGATGGTATCGCCTTTCTGATGAAGAAAAATAAAATTGATGTTCATAAAGGTGTGGGATCGTTTGTCGACAAGAACACCATTAAGGTTACGTCAAAGGATGGTAAAGAATCCACGATCACTACTGAAAAGGTAATTATTGCTACCGGCTCAAAGCCTACACCGCTTCCTTTTGCACCGTTTGACAAGAAGAGAATTATTTCCAGCACTGAAGCGCTGGAGTTGAAAGAAGTGCCTAAACATCTTATCGTCATTGGCGGAGGTGTTATCGGCATGGAGCTGGGATCTGTCTATGCACGTGTTGGAGCAAAAGTTACGGTGGTTGAATTTCTGGACAGCCTTATTCCCACCATGGATGGTACCATGGGAAAGGAGCTTCAGAAGATTGCAAAGAAGATGGGAATGGAATTATTCCTGGGTCACAAGGTAACAGCCGTTGAAAACAAAGGCAGTGAAGTAGTGGTGAAAGCTGAACCCAAGAATGGTGGGAACGCGATTGAATTGAAAGGAGATTATTGCCTGGTAAGTATAGGACGCAGACCTTACACCGAAGGGCTTGGCCTGGATAAAGTAGGCATTGAAACCGTGAAGGGACAAATTCCGGTGGATGATCATCTGAAAACAAAAGTGGATAACATCTACGCCATAGGGGATGTGGTTCGCGGAGCGATGCTTGCCCATAAGGCCGAAGAGGAGGGAGTTTATGTTGCCGAGCAGTTAACCGGACAGAAGCCTCATATTCATTATCATCTTATACCTGGTGTGGTGTATACCTGGCCTGAAGTGGCCAGTGTAGGATACTCCGAAGAGCAACTCAAAGAACAGGGCCGTGCCTATAAAGTTGGAAGTTTTCCTTACAAAGCTTTGGGCCGCGCCCGTGCCAGCATGGATACCGATGGGCTTGTAAAGGTTCTGGCCGATAAGCAGACAGACGAAATTCTGGGTGTCCATATCATTGGAGCCCGCGCTGCGGATATGATTGCTGCCGGTGTTACGGCTATGGAATTCCGGGCTTCTGCTGAAGATGTAGCCCGGATGTCGCATGCCCACCCCACCTATATGGAGGCAGTTAAGGAAGCCTGCCTGGCGGCTACTGCCAACCGCCCGATTCATATGTAGACATTGCCTGTCGCTTATTTTGTAACAAGCGACATCAGTTGATATCCTGAATTCATCCCTGGAAACTTACATGGTTTTCATTGGGATGAATTCGATTTGAAAAGGTCTTGGCCACTCCGCTATATTCGTGTAAACCGAACGCGTGCAAAGACCCAACATCACGGAATCCATGGACGACTTCACCCGGGAAAAGAGGCGAAAGCTTTTTACCTGGGTGTCACTCTTTGCTACGGCTATGGGGTTGCTGCACTTTACGCAAGACCTCTGGTCGGGTGCGAAAGAAGCACCGGTATTTGACCTGCTTATCTCGGTCATCTGCTTCACGGGTTACCTGATTCACAGGCGAGGCCATCAAACAATAGCAGCCGTTATCGTGCTGGGGTTTCTGAATATAAGCTTTACGGTATATGCCTGTCTTGTTCCTAAAGAAGTTGGAATATACTTTTTCTACTTCCCGCTGATCACGATTTCACAGGCGTTGTTCAGCAATACGGAAAAATTATTAAGGCTGGCTTTCGTAGCGTTTTCGGGTGGACTGGTGATTTTGTTGTTTGTAACCGATTTCGATCTCATTGGGCCATATTCCATTCATGCGCCCCATGTTGAAATGTTTTTTGTGATCAATCTCCTCTCCAGTATGTTCATGGTGGTAATGTGTATTGCTTTTATTCTTCGGGTGAACAGTGAATCTGAAAGACGTCTTCATTTACTGGCAGACGAAATCCGCGTTAAGAATGAAAACCTGCAGAAAACCAACGCAGAGTTAGACCGGTTTTTATACAGCACTTCTCATGATCTCCGATCACCGCTGATGTCCATTAAGGGCCTGGTGAACATTGCTAAAAAAGATTCTGACGATCCCCTGATGCAGCAATATCTGGCGATGATGACGGAGCGTGCCGATAAGCTGGAACATTTCATCAAGGATATTATCGACTACTCGAAGAACAAGCGTACCGAAATGGTAGCGGAGTCAATTGATCTTTCGCAGCTTGTGGATGAAGTTCACGAAAATTTTAAATTCCTGGAAGGAGCGTCCAGCATTCAGTTTCAAAAAGAAATTTTACTGAAGGAGATCAAAACAGACCGGAACCGGATTACGGTGGTTCTCAATAACCTGATCTCGAATGCCATCAAGTATCATGATGTAAGAGTCGAAAATCCCTGGATAAAAGTCAGTGCAAAAGACCATGACGGTCACCTGACGTTGGTAGTAGCCGATAATGGTCCGGGTATCAGTGCAGAGAAACAATCACGGATCTTTGAAATGTTCTATCGCGGAACAGAACAATCCAAAGGGTCTGGACTCGGACTTTATATCGTCAGGGAAACGATAGAGAAAATGTCAGGCACTATTCGCGTGGAATCCACTGAAGGAAGCGGAACTTCATTCTTTATTACGCTGCCGCTTTCCTCAAACGGTACTGCGTAAACGCGCGGATTGCCAGCGCTATCACAACCGGAATGAGTGAGTAGTTTAACTGTTGTGGCATGAGCCAGCGTGTGATCACCAGAAGAACCAGTATTCCGGTTACAACCAAAAAGTATTTGCTTAGCCAGGCCGGGTTTTTCTTAAAGTACACCAGGGCCACAATATGCGTAGGCAGCGCCCAAAGAATATTCAGGTTGTTGGCTGCTGCCTTGTGATCGGTGAAAAACCACAGGATGAAGAGTAGCCATCCGATCAGACCGGCTGCACCGAACAGAAGAACATCAAACCAGTTCGAAAGTTTTTTTCTTCTCAGATCGATAATCATGAGTGCCAACGCAACAAGTGTTAATCCTGAAAAAACGTATACCGGATGCGGAAGACCTTCCTCTTCTTTTCTGTTTTGTGGCCGTGATTCATAGACAATAACTTTTTGCTTTACCAAAGGTACTGTGCTGTCACCCTGTGTAATCGTAGCATGGTCGAATCCTGATTCGAGGTAATCGGGAAGGAACATGTATTCATAGGGAGAGGCCTTTTTGTCCATAGGTAATCCGAGACAGATGTCAATTCCCAGATCGCCCCAGGGTTGTTTTTCCAGGTAAAGGTCCGTGAGGTTTCGTATGGTGTAGTCGGTGGTGATATAGGAGCCATCGAACTTCACAGAATCACCCAATACCTCAACGACCACATCACGCAATTTCGTTGAGCAGTTATTGTAGAAATAGTCATACAGGTAGTTGGCATTTTCCGGCATCGCATTCCTGCGGAGATAATCATATAGCCGTTGTGTCTGTTCGTGTGATAGATTTAATTCTTGCTCATGAAGATACCGGTTGTGGTAGATGTAATAGTTTTTAAAGGCCGAGTAGGGATGCACCCCCAGTTTATAATACAAATAGCCCCGCGCGAAATTGAGATAGAAGTTTGGCTGATCGAAATCAAAGACACCGTAGTTGTAAATTTCATCAAGTCCCATGGCAGGATCCTGTACACGAAAGGCACTGTGTCCAAAGGCAGAATACAATTCACCCTGCCAGGGCCCGCAGGTGACGACTGAAATCTTAGCCTGATCAGAAATATGTAAAGACTGTGCGTGACTTGCGGTAGAAATAAAGAGAAAGGCAATCAGTAGCTTTTTCATACGTCAACTAATAAAGAATCGAAAGATAGTTTTTTTTAGGTTCACCTGTCCCTTATCCGGGAAGGGAGAGACACTTTGGGGTAACTGTTGTGGCAGTTGGTGTAACGGTATTTTTAAAAGTATCTTGCCGTATGATCGGAGGATGGAATGACCAGTTGAATATAGCTTCTAAAATTTCATGGAAGCGATTGTGGAATGCATCACAGATCTATTCAAGCTACCACCTCTCCCGCCTGAAAGGGAAACCATCTGTTGCCGGGTTGCCCATTACCGTTTCCATTGAACCGACAACGTCATGCAATCTGCGTTGCCCCGAATGCCCCAGCGGGCTTCGCTCTTTTACACGGCCAACCGGAATGCTGCAACAACCTTTATTTCAACAGGCCATTGATCAGCTTGCCGGTACGTTAAGCTTTCTTACGTTCTATTTTCAGGGCGAACCGTATTTGCATCCCGATTTTCTGAACATGGTTGAGTATGCCTCTGGCAAAGGCATTTATACTTCTACCTCAACCAATGCGCATTACCTGAACGATGAACGGGCCAGGCATACAGTTGAATCAGGTCTTGACCGGTTGATCATTTCAATTGATGGCACTACACAGGAAACATATCAATCGTATCGGGTTGGAGGAAGTCTGGACAAAGTGATGGAAGGTGCACGGAATGTTATTGCCAGGAAAAAGAAACTGAGATCCCGGACCCCGCATGTGGCTTTTCAGTTCCTGGTTGTAAAACCGAATGAACATCAGATAGATGAGGTATATAAACTCGCGGATGACATTGGTGTAGACCAGGTGGTATTGAAGACGGCACAGATCTATGATTATGAAAATGGATCCGATCTGATCCCATCCCTTGAGCAATACTCACGGTACCGGAAAACAGACTCGGGAAAGTATGCCATCAAAAATACATTAGACAATCGTTGCTGGAAGATGTGGCATAGCTGTGTGATTACCTGGGATGGAAAAGTTGTTCCCTGCTGTTTTGATAAAGATGCCAGTCATGTACTGGGAGATCTTACGCGGCAATCTTTTGAAGAGATCTGGAATGGTGAAAAATATAATCAGTTCAGAGCATCACTGATGCGGTCGCGCAGTGAAATTGACATCTGTAAAAATTGTTCGGAAGGACTTGATGATTCTATATTTCAGATTCATGATTCCAGATTGTAATAATTCGATATTTTCAGATTACTACACAGGTGGCTTTTAATTTGGAATTGGAAATCCGGAATTTAGAATAATAACTAAATCAGTTTTTCTTTCTGTATCTGCTTTTCGATTTTCTGAAAATCCACCACACCACATTTACCACAACCGGAGGTGCAAGCTGACTTGGATTGAAAGCTTTTATAGATCAACCGGCCTACATAGAACAGGGCGCCTGCAAAGATGAGTCCGACTAAAAGCTGCTGAATCATGCGACAAAATTAAAGAGAATTCTATCTGTCCAAAGCATTTTCGATGGCATTAAGTTCCCGGAATGGCTTGTCCGGCATCGGACGTATCCGAACGCATCTGGACAAAGAATAAAATGGGAATCCTTCAATTTGGGGGATTTTAAATGATATTCTGAGTGGCACTGAACTTGGCATAGAACCTATTCCAATAGAATCACTATGCTTAAAAATTACTTCAAAACGGCTTTCCGCAACCTGCTTCGCGAAAAGGGTATATCCATCATCAACCTGTCAGGTCTCACCCTGGGCATTACCTGCAGCCTGATATTATTTCTGATGGTTTCATACATGAGCAGCTTTGATGCCGATCAACGTAATCGGAACCGGATCTACCGCATCGTGAATCAATCACAGGGAAATAGTGGAACCGAATATCAATCGGGTGTGCCTACGGTTTTGCCGGATGCATTCCGGTTGGATTTTCCGGAAGCTGAACAGGTAGTGTTTACATCGTATCACGATGATGCATTGATTGTTATTCCCCAGGCTTCGGGTGAGCTGAAGAAATACCAGGAAGATCGCGGCATCGTTTTTACCGAACCTTCTTTTTTTAAAATATTCGATCGTGACGTACTGATCGGTGATGCGGAGAAAGGTCTGGATGAACCTAACGAAGCCATGATCTCCAGAAGCTGGGCGCTAAAATATTTTGGAAGAGAAGATGCTGTAGGTGAAGTATTAAAATTCGGTCAGACCGAATACACCATCACGGGGATCCTTTCGGATATTCCATCCAACACCGATCTACCGTTCAACCTCATGCTGTCCTACGTCACCATTAAAAAAGAACATGAAGAGCGTGGCTGGAACAGTATTTCCAGCAATGAGCACTGCTACTTTCTCATGAAAGAGAGCGAACCGGTGAGCAAGGTAGAGTCACGGCTGAAAGATTTCAGCATCAAGTATCTCGGAAAAGACGACCCGGATAAAACCGAGTTTATCGTACAGGCTTTCACCGATATGCATTTTGATGACCGGTTTGATGTGTATTCCTACGACAATGTTTCAAAAGGTACGCTTATCGCCTTTAGTGTTATCGGTATCATTCTCATCATTACCGCCTGTATCAATTTCATAAACCTGGCCACAGCCGATGCGATCAAGCGATCAAAAGAAGTGGGCATTCGTAAATCATTGGGAAGCACCCGCAGCCAGTTGATCGGGCAGTTCATTGGCGAGACCACGCTGGTAACGCTGATCGCTGTACTGGTTTCACTGGCCACCACGCAACTGGTTTTGGGTTTCATCAATTCATTTATGGAGATGGATCTTTCGCTTGATTTCTCCGGCAACCCAAACCTGTGGATATACCTGGTTTCCGTTACGGCATTGGTTTCCGTGCTTTCAGGGTTATATCCGGCCTTTGTGATGTCAGGATTCAAACCTTCTCAGGCGCTTAAAAATTTAATGGACAACCGTAATTCATCCGGATATTTTCTCCGCAGAACGCTGGTTGTATTTCAGTTTGTCATTTCACAGCTGTTTATCATCGGGACCATTGTCGTGATCAACCAGATGCATTTTTATCAGCATCAGGATCTCGGATTTTCAAAGGAAGGTATACTCGTCACCAGCATTCCCGATAATACGGATGCAGCGCTTCGGGCTACCAAGATGAGAACCCTTCGTGACGAGCTTTTACAGGTCAGTGGCGTTGCAGCCGTAAGCCTCTCGCATACGCCACCTTCAGCGGATCACGTTTCAGGAACAAATTTCATTGTAAAGGAAACGGGTGGCGATCACGGCACACAGGTCAAACAAATTGATGGCAACTATGTAAGCCTGTTTGACCTCGATCTGATTGCCGGGCAGAATGTACAGGACCTGGATACTGCCACCGGATTTATCGTGAATGAAACACTGACTAAAGTAGCAGGTTTTTCAAAGCCTGAAGATATGCTGGGAAAAGTAATCCGGGTGTGGCGCAGGGAACTTCCGGTAGTGGGTATAGTGAAAGATTTTCATACCGTTTCTCTGCATGATCCCATTGAAGCCACGGTGATGTTCAACCGGATTTCCGGTTATCGTACACTGGCATTGAAAGTAGATATGAATAAAGCGCAGGAGGTTATTGCCGAGCTTAAAACCAAATGGGAAGCATCGTATCCGGAAGATCTGTTTGAGTATCAGTTCCTGGATGAATCCATCCGCCAGTTTTACGATGGTGAACGGAAGATGTCTACCCTGATCAGTGTCTTCACCTCTATGGCCATCTTTATCGGATGCCTCGGATTATTCGGCTTGGCCACGTTCATGGCGAATCAAAAGACGAAAGAGATAGGTGTTCGTAAAGTGCTGGGTGCATCGGTAGAGAGTATTATCATGATGTTCTCACGGGAGTACCTCAAGCTGATCGTTCTCGGTTTTGTTATTGCGTCACCGCTGGCGTGGTTTGTGATGACCCAATTCCTCGATGAGTTTGCCTATAAGATCACGATGGGGCCGGGCATATTCATACTGGCTTTTGGAACAACTATTCTTATTGCCATGCTGACGGTGGG
>DASXWH010000221.1:0-6198 GCA_036503775.1 Ohtaekwangia sp. | reverse complement strand
AGTATCTTCTGATCAAAAACTGAGACGGTTGGCCAGGAAGCTACGATTATGCAGTCTTTATTTTTTCGCTCATTCAACTCATGCCATAATTCTTCCGTAATGAAAGGCATAAATGGATGTAATGCTTTCAATAAAGTCTCGAAGAAGGAAATGGTTTTGTCGTAAGTATTTTTATCAATCGGCTTACCAAACTCGGGTTTGATCATTTCCAGATACCAGGAGCAGAAATCATCCCAGATCAGTTTACGGATTGTCATCAGGGCATCCGATATTCTGAATTTGTTAAAATGATCACCTAGTTCTGTTAGTGACTGGTTCAGCCTTGATTCAAACCATTCGATTGCTATCGCGTTTTCTTCAGGTGAATTCACTTCTATTGTTTCCCATCCGCGAACAAGTCGAAAAGCATTCCATACTTTGTTGGCAAAATTTCTTCCTTGCTCAATCTGACTTTCATCATACAATAAATCGTTTCCAGCCGGTGAGCTGATCAACATCCCGAACCGCACAGCATCTGCACCAAAGTTTGCGATCAGATCCAGCGGATCCGGTGAGTTGCCCAGAGACTTCGACATTTTCCGTCCCTGCTTGTCGCGTACAATTCCCGTGAGGTACACATTTTTAAATGGCATCTTACCGCGGTATTCATATCCGGCAATGATCATACGCGCTACCCAGAAGAACAAAATCTCCGGAGCGGTAACCAGATCGTTGGTAGGGTAGAAGTAGTTCACATCGGCATTACCCTTATTTCCATCTTTGAAAACAGACGCATCAAACACCGCGATCGGCCACAACCAACTGGAGAACCACGTATCCATCACGTCAGTTTCCTGCGCAAGCTTTCTGCTTTCCGCTTTTGGCTTTAAATTTTTATGCAGTTCAATCGCCTCTTCTTCCGTTCGTGCAATCACATAATCACCAGACTCATCATACCAAGCCGGAATCCGGTGTCCCCACCAGAGCTGACGGGAGATACACCAGTCGCGGACATTACTCATCCAGTGATTGTAGGTGTTCTTGAACTTCGGTGGAATGAGCTGGATGTCATCATTCATCACATGCTTTAAGGCAGGTTTAGTGATGGTATCCATCTTTAAGAACCATTGCAAGGACAAGCGAGGTTCAATAACGGCATCCGTTCGTTCAGAGAATCCAACGCTGCTGGTATAGTCTTCTACTTTTGCGAGACTTTCTTTGGCTTCGAGTTCTTTAGCAATTTTCTTCCGGGCAATGAAGCGGTCCTCACCGATAAAGAGCTGGGCCTTTTCGTTGAGTGTTCCGTCTTCATTAAGAATATCGATTACTTCCAGGTTATGTTTCTTGCCCAGGTCGTAGTCGTTCATGTCGTGAGCGGGTGTTACTTTCAGACACCCTGTTCCGAAATCCATCGCTACATAATCATCTTCGATGATCGGGATGGCACGGTTGATCAATGGAATGATCGCTTTCTTTCCCTTCAGGTGTTTGTAGCGTTCATCGTTTGGATTAACACAGATCGCAGCATCAGCCATGATCGTTTCAGGACGAACGGTGGCGATCGTGATAAACTCTCCCTTGCTTCCCTCGATAGCGTACTTTATATAATAGAGCTTCGACTGAACATCCTTGCGGATAACCTCGTCATCAGACAAGGCTGTTTTTCCCAGCGGATCCCAGTTCACCATGCGGAGGCCGCGGTAGATGTATCCTTTCTTATGAAGGTCTATGAAGACATCAATGACCGCATCGTAGTAATCCTTATCCATGGTGAACTTCGTACGATCCCAATCACACGATGCGCCCAGTTTCTTCAACTGCTCGAGGATGATGCCGCCATATTTTTCTTTCCACTCCCACGCATACTTTAAAAACTCATCACGGCTGAGGTCTGATTTTTTAATTCCGCGTTCGCGAAGCATGGCCACTACTTTGGCTTCCGTAGCGATGGAGGCGTGGTCCGTTCCCGGCACCCAGCACGCTTCTTTGCCTTCCATGCGGGCTTTGCGGATGAGCACATCCTGGATGGTGTTGTTGAGCATGTGCCCCATGTGTAACACGCCCGTTACGTTGGGTGGCGGAATGACGATGGTGTAGGGTTCCTTGTCCGGGTTGGGTTTGGCGTGAAAGAATCCGTTCTCCATCCAGAACTGGTACCACGTACTTTCTACTTCGGATGGGTTGTATTTTGTCGAGAGCATGCTTTCGTTATCCGTTAATCGTTATCGGTTAATCGTGGGTGCGGGGTTTGTGTGTGCGTTCCTAGTTTCAATTCGCAAATCATTTCGCATCCGTGCTCACGGATAACGGATAACGATTAACGTCTTAAAGGGTGGCAAAAATAAGGAAAATGGTCGAATTGGATGTACGATTTACGATGTACGATGTACGATTTGATTTTTTTATTGATTCCCGAAATCCGTCTATCCGGGCGGCTTCGTAGATAAGGCATCTAACTCTAAAAGTCTATGGAAGCTTTAGCGATGAATCAGAAACAGAATGTCATTCAGTGGCGGCAGCTGGCGAGTCTGGCGGCCCTGTATGGGTCGGTGGTGATCGGATGGATTGCCTACCAGCAGTATCAGCCCCGGTTGCTGGTGCAGTTTAAGTTCACGGATTTTACATTTTTGCTCATTGTGGCGCAGGCATTGATCCTCACCATTACGCCACCCATTGCCGGAAGGATGGGTGACCGATACAGATTGGAGAAGGGACATCGCATTCCCATCATTACCAGCGGGATCAGCTTTGCCGCGATGGTATTTATGGCCGTGGCATTTACGCTTTTTAGTAATCCCGGAGAGATATTTAAATGGGTGTTGCCCATTCTTATTGTTTTCTGGTTGATCGCGATGAGCATTTTTACAAGTCCGGCTTTATCCACGATGGAGTTGTTCACTCCCGTGGACAAACTTCCCAAAGCAATGGCGGTGCTGACGATTGTTGCCAACCTGATCTATGCGCTTGAACCGGTTATTGTCGATATCATTGATTTCATTGGAGCGCCTTTGACATTCATTACCGGTGGGGTAGTGGTATTCATTTCCGGATATGCGTTGAAGAAAAATTCACTGCACCTGTTCAGCAGTAGCGAGAACCGGGAGGAGCGGCCTATGGCTGCGTTTACATTGGATACACAAAAATCAAAGCGCGGTTATATTTTCTTTTTAGGTGTTGTGCTGGGAATCGCCACTACAGTGATGTTCAATCTATTTCCGGCTATGCTCGAGCAGAAATTAAATTCGCTGGTAGAAAACTGGAATGGAAAGATCCTGCTGGTGGATATGCTCGTGCTTTCTGCGATTCTCTCTTTGCCGGTCAGCAACCTGGTGAACCGGATAGGAATGGAAAAATCTTTCTGGATCAGTCTCGTGGTGATTGCCGTTGGTATGGTGTCTGTTTTTTTCGTTCAGGCTGCAGGAGTCGTATTGATAATGGCGATTATCTACGCGATTGGTTTTACTTCCTTGTCCGTAAGCTCACTGCCATTGGCGATCCGGAACTCCAATTATTATGAGAAGGTTTTTTGTGTGGGAATATTCTTCAGTGGTGTGGCGTTGCCGGATGGGATATTGGAAATTTTACAGGCAAGCGGCATTCTTTAAAACACCTTTTCCCGCAGATTAACGCAGATTGAAATGCACGCAGATTTTCACAGATAATAACTGCCCGGATCAGCGTCAATCAGCGTGATCTGCGGGGAATTTTTACTTCATCCGTATCCGCCACTCCGATGGATACATATTATTGATCCGGTTGTCCAGCACATTCACCCAGCCGAGTGGTAGCGAATTAAAGGTGATGAGTGAAAATCCTTTTTGTTCTGATGGGAGATTGATATTCTCTTTCTTTAAATACTGAATAGCTTCATCAACAGATACTGCAAGCTTCGGAAATTGATCCACATCAAGTTGTAATGAAATAGCCAATGCATGTTCCGGAATCACCTTCTCATGTTTTACCGTTCCCAGAAAAGTACCTGCCGTTACAATGCGCAGTGACTTGACGAGTAATTCAATGGTCGGTGTCTGTGATGCGGGGAAGAACTGCACGAGGTCATCGCGCTGGATGAATGTTTTACCTTCCGGAGATTTCACCCACGACTGAATTTTCTCCAGGATCTTTTTGGATGGAGATGTGAAACCATTTTTCTGAGGTTTGATTCGTACGGTTCCTTCCGGCTCTTTCTTTCGGATCACAGAGAGGAAGAACCCTTCACCATTCACACGATGCGGATAGAACCGGTATCCCTTGGTGCCATTCTCTTCGATGGTCAGCACATTCCAGGCAGGATCAATATTCAACGAAAGAAACTCAACCTCTTTTTCTGTTTTCAGCCACTGCAGATTTTCTTCATTCTCCAGCGCATTGTAGGTACAGGTTGAATAAATTAGTATACCATTTTCTTTCAATGCCGGCCAGATGTCGTGAAGTATCCGTTGCTGACGCTTGCTGCAGAGTTGCACATTGTCTTCCGACCATTCTTTCATCGCGTCCGGATCTTTCCGGAAAAGTCCCTCGCCTGAACAAGGTGCATCTACCACGATGACATCAAACAAGCCGGTCAGGTCGCTGAAATCTTCGGGATCATTGTTCGTGACCACTACATTGTTGGTACCCCACTTCTGCAGGTTCTCAGCCAGTATACTGGCACGCGAACGGATCACTTCGTTTGAAACGAGAAGACTGTCTGCATTAATCAGGCTGGCCAAATGTGTTGACTTTCCACCGGGTGCAGCACAAAGATCCAGTACGGTGAGTTTTTCTTTCGTGTCAATGAACTGATGAAACACCTGTTCGAGAAACATGGAGCTGGCTTCCTGTACATAGTAGGAACCGGCATGAAAGGTTGGATCTAGTGTAAACACAGGACGCTCCGGAAGATATCTGCCGTACTGCGCCCACGGCACTTTTGGTAATTCTGTTGTTAAATGATTTTTAAATGGGTTGATCCGGATGCTTACGGGTGAGGGAGTTTGATGTACAGCTAAAAAACTTTCCCATTCACCATGAAGGGATTGGCGCATTCGTTTTTCAAAGGATTCCGGAAAGTCACTCATCCGCGGGACTGAGTTTTTTATCTGTGTAGGCAATGATCTTCTCTAACATGAGTACCATGTTGTCGAATTCTTTCGCACCGAGAAGTTCGCGGTACTCGTTCGTCAACTCTTCCACTGCAAGGCGCGCTTCGATCACCAGCTTCTTGCCTTTGTCGGTGAGCATGAAGATCGTGCTGCGCTTGTCTTTCGGATCGGTCTTGGTCTTTATATATCCAAGCTCCTGTAATTCCTTCGCCACCTTGCTCATAGCCTGCTTGGTAACGCGGGCGGTACGGGCGAGATCGTTGTTATTTGTTCCCTCTACTTTAATATTCATCAGCACCGGCATGTATACCATCTTGAAGGTCTTATAACCTCCATCACACAGCCGGTCAGTGGCCCATTCATCAAACTGCCGTTTCAGGTAGGTCAGGATCTTGCCCCAGCTGTGGATTTTGATGTAATCGGTCTCTTTTAGCTTCTGATCCAGGTTCATTGTTGAAACGCTTAACGGCTCAAATGTACTAAAAAATATTTAGTCAATAAAGTTGACTAAATAGTCAACCTGGTTTACTTTTGTGTCGTTAACAGCCTTGTGACCGAAAAACGTATTGTTATGGAAAATACTACCGCATCTACCCCCAAAAGCAAAAGACCTTTATTTATTGTGCTGGCCGTTGTGGCCATTGGCGGCTTCTTTGGTATAAAGAAGTTCCTGCACAACCGTGCCTATGAATCCACGGACAATGCACAGATCGAATCCCGCTCCGTGCCCGTGATCTCCCGCGTTGCCGGCTACATCGATTCCATCAGTATCGATGACTATGGCAAGGCAAAAGAAAATGACATCCTGATTAAAATAGACGACAAGGAATATGCGCTGGCTGTTGTTCAGGCTCATGCCGATTTGTTGAACGCTCAGGCTGATCTGGCGAATGCTCAGGCTTCCCTCCGGAATGCTCAGGCAAACCGGAAGCTGGCATCCGCGAATGCTGATGTTCAGCAAACAAGACTTACCAAAGCAAAAACAGACCTGAACCGTGACGATGCACTCTTTAAAGATAACGCCATCACGCAGAAGCAGGCGGACGACACACGTTCTGCTTACGATGCCGCCAGCAAACAATACACGGCAAACCTGGAGCAGGTAAATCTGGCTGCAACGCAAGTAGCCACTGCA
>DASXWH010000220.1:0-6664 GCA_036503775.1 Ohtaekwangia sp. | reverse complement strand
GCAAACATCCAGGCTCCGATAGAACCAACCAACTGAATGATCACGACAACCATGATAAGACTTCCACTCTCCAGGTGAAGTACATCTGTTCCAAATAAAGTAGCGAGGTACATCACGGTTTGTACACCCATGTTATAAAAGAAGAATGCCCATAAGTATCGTTTCAGATCCGGCAAGGCACCCAGGCTATTCCACACTTTACGAATTTCTTTGTAACCGTTCGTAAACATATTACCTGATGGTTTACGGTTGTATGGATTGTCCGGCAAAAGGGCAAAAGGGATCATGGCAAATCCGATCCACCATACACCAACCAACAGAAAAGAAAATCGTGTTGCTTCTCCTTCACTGGAAAACCAGAATACATTGTAGTTCATGATCAACACCGAGCAAATCACCATCAGCAAAACACTGCCGTAATATCCCATAGAATAACCGCGCGCTGATGTAGCATCATACCGGTCTTCGGAAACAATCTCCGGGAGAAATGCATCATAAAAAACAAGACTGGAAGAATAACCAATGCTCGCCAGGATAGAACACAGTATCCCCCACTCCAGCATGTGAATACTGTCGAAAAAATAAAGTCCCATGCACGACAGGCTTCCCAGCCAGACAAAAAATTTCATGAATGACTTTTTATTGCCGGTATAATCAGCTGCGCCTGAAAGCAACGGAAGGATCAACGCTACAATTAAAAAAGAAAATGACAGCGCGTAAGAATACAATACCGAATTCTGAATGTTGAATCCCAGGAATTGGACAATATCAGTCCCGTTATTTGTCGCTACAGCTTTATAGTAGATCGGGAAAATAGCGGTGGTGATCACCAATGAATACACTGAATTCGCCCAATCATACATGTACCATGCCCGAACGGTTTTCGGATCATTCAATGCCGCAGCGGTCGTTACACCATTCATAATGATTTGCCATTTTAGCCCCACAAGATAAGTATTCACCCTGAAAATCAAGGTTCAATCGGTGGGAATAAAAACCCCGCGTTTTAAAGGGCAAATCGGGTTATTCGAATGGCGCTGCGCTACAACGTGAAAACCTTATTCATCGCGAAGCGTGTCGATCGGATTCATGGTAGCTACATGAAATAACTTATAGGCAATGGCGAGGAAGGATACAGTGAAGAGCAATCCGATGGCCATAACAAATGTCCACACATTTACGCCCTGGTAATACTTCCAGATGCTGCTCATAATAACCGTACACCAGTTATAGCTGGCCCACGATCCCACAGCAGATGCAATGACAAGGATGATCATAAATTCGGTATTGACAATTCGCGTGATGTTGGAAACTGACGCTCCTACAATTTTACGAATGCCAATTTCTTTCATGCGCTTGATGATATTCAGCGACAGCAATGTGTACAGCCCGGTGGCGGAAAGCAGCATAGCGATCACACCCAGAAAAGCATAACCATACACTATACTCATATTCAGTGTGCTGGCTTCCTGAATAACTGAACTCAGCATGTAGCCATTATACAATCGGTTAGGGAAAACTGTATTCCACTGCTTATTCATGTAGGCATTAACTGCTATGACGTCACCTGCTTCTGCACTCACAATGATCTGACGGTATTGCGCGGGCAACACATACCGGATCATCATCGGTTCCATTTCCTTCCATAATCCTTCGGTATATACATTCTTCACCACGCCAACCACAAACAATTTTACAGAGTCTTTCCAGATGACTTCTTTTCCAAGAGCATTGTCCCACTTGAAAAGGTTCTTCATACTCTCGGTGATGATAATGGCCTCACGCTGATCGGTCTCAGAATCTTTGATGAAATCACGACCATCCATGAGCTTAATGTCCATGGTTTTTAAATAATTATCACCCACTTCGATAATATCCACTTCTGCTTCGGAGGATTGATACGTTACAGGTCCATGCAAACGGTTAGAAAATATCCCGCTTTTAGCACCGGCTACGGATAGTACCTGCGGATTTTGCTGCACAGCATTCTTATAAGTATCAAACTCTCCCTGATCATTCACCCAGGCAATCACGGATCCGCGAACGTCAAATCCCAGATCATAATTCTTCTGATACCGCGCATTTTGCATAAAGGCGATAGCACTGACAATGGCGATAAGTGATATCGCGAACTGCAGTCCCAAAAGCGTTCGGGTGAAATAGTTTGTACCTCCGAATTTAAGTTTGCCTTTCAGTATACTTACCGGCTTGAATTTGCTGATATAGAAGGCCGGATAACTTCCGGCTATGATTCCAGTGAAGAGCAATACGCCACAGAGAAAAACCAGAAACCCGGGTGAATCAAGATAGTGCGGTTCAATGTAGATGTAATTATTCGTCATGATATTCCAGCCAGCAACCATAATATCAGACATGGCCAGGCCCATCACTAATCCAAGAAAACAGATTACCGTAGTTTCTCCGATAAACTGGAGGATAAGCTGAATACGCATACTACCCATTACTTTCCGGATGCCGATCTCTTTCAATCTCCGGGAGGAAATAGCAATGGCTGTGTTGGTGAGGTTAAAGCATGCAATGAGTAATATCAATATGCTCATGATCACCGACCCCATAATAGCCGATACGGGTGGTGCAGTCCAGGTTGCAGCCTGTACATTTTCATCCCGATCACGATGTGCCAGGGTAGTGAATGGGTCGAGGGTAAATTCTTTCACCTGGAAGTCATCACGTACGCTGTTATTATTTACACGGTAGGATTGTAATTGCGTATGAACGCTGCCAACACGTGCAGCATCATTGATCTGTACAAACAAGGTGCTTGTTTCTCTCCAGTCATCGCGCTGTACAGAACTGAATTCATCTTTGCCTTGGTCGATATGCATATAGGCTGATCCCTCGCCACGGTAGAAGCTGGAGTTCATAGGCGGCTCGCGGAATACCCCGGCAATTTTTACTTCTTTCAGTTCTTTTCCGAAGACTTGTGTAATGGTCTTTCCGAAAGCTTCTTCAGGTTTGCCGAACAAGCGGATCGCCATAGTCTCGCTGACAAAAATATCAGCCGCTTCTAATGCTGCTGCATTACCGGTAATAAAATCAAAAGAGAACATCTGAAAGAATTCAGGATCTACATAAGCCAGGTTAGCAGCGAAAAGATCATCCTCACGCTTGAAGTTTGAATATGACCGTTGGAAAACGCTTGAGCGGTTAACATCCGAAAAGGTTTTGTCCACGATTTCACCCAGGGGCAATGGAGCATATCCGAAGCGCGTGAATGTATTATCAAACTCACGCACTGAACTAACGCGATAGATCGTTTCGTGATTATTATGAACTGCATCGAAAGTAGCATCGTATTCATAGGCAAAATACGAAACGATACTAATGGCGATAGCTACGCCCATTCCGAATACATTAATGATGATGAATATCTTGTTCTTCATCATGCTGCGCAAGGTTATGAGTAGATAGTTCAGGATCATGCGGTCTCTATAGCCAATTAGCATGCCAGCCGTAATAGGGCGAAATCAGGCATTTCAAAGCTATGCGTAATATTTTCTTGTACGCTCATGAACGGGGTCGTCCCGGATACGAACATGGGCTGAATATCTTTTTAACGGCTTACTCTTTTAATATCTTAACCGTCTTACTGCCTTTCATTCCATTGAATCGTACCACGTAAAATCCCCGGGGAAGACTTTGCAGATCGATTAATTCTGCTTTTGGTGAAAGCCTAATGTTAATCTGTTTTCTGCCATGAAGATCGTACACGTCTGCGGATGTATACCGGCCAACTTCCTCAACATATAAAACTGAATGAACCGGATTGGGATAAGCTGTGCGTGTTGAATTTTCTTTTTCTTCCGTACTCGTAGGTATCTCGGGTTCACCAATTTTCAGTTCCTCAACCTTCACATCCCATATGGAAAGTCCGATGGCCGAAGTCCCCAGATCAAACACCAAACGTGCATTCATATCGGTGGGGTTGATCATGGTGAATGAATACGTAAATGATGACTCAAGCGTGCCTGCACTAAGCGCGTTATAACCGCTGTAGGCATTCCAGGGATCACTTGCCTTTCCGGCATAAAATGTAGCTGACCGATTGGCAGGGGCAACAGCCTTGAAGGATATCCGATAGAGTTTATCCTTTACCAACGGAATGTTGTTTCTTACTAACTGAACATGCCATCCCTGTGTACCTCCATTCGTAATGGAAACATTAAGCCTCCCCGCTGATGCCGCCAGACTTCCCGAAGCCCCGGCCTGTGCTGAAAGTGACCAGCCATCCATTCCGCTATTAAAATTACTCGTGTAGACCGGAGTAGCAATTACAGGTACAGGCTCAGGCATCTCGTTGGTAAGAAGAGCCTCCACCAGGGGTGTGAGCAGTGTTTGTGTAGCGGGATTGTAAATGCCGAATCCGGCACTGAACTCCCAGTATGCCCAGCTCATGTTTTTTTCTTCAAACCAGCGTGCCAGGAAAGTTGTCCAGCGTTCGCGTGATTCGATATCTGCAGTACTATAGGCACCAAATTCACCCACGTGAATCGGAATGTGATTGGCTTCTGAAAATTGCAGGGCAAAACTAAATTCACTTTCAACAGTCGCACGATCTGCTTCTGTGTCATTCCACTTCGTACCCATCCATGCATCTGCACCATCAACCCATTCTGCACCCTGATGAGTGAAGTTAAATGGGTTGTAATAATGCGGTGAAAGAATGATGTATTCATCATCGGGAAGTTCAAGTTTGGAAATTCCTCCAAGACCACCATAATCGGCAACACCCATTAACACGACTCGCGTTGAGTTAGTCTCGCGGATCACCGCAAGTGCGTCAGCAAAGTATTCATTCCATACTTCAGGTGTTACATTACCATGCGGTTCGTTGAGTACTTCGAATAAAAGCTTATCCGGATAATTTTTAAAATGGTCTGCTATCTGCTCCCACATGGATAAAAATCTTTCTTTCTGTCCGGCCGGATCCTCATACAATGCTTCATGGTGATGCATATTTACGATGATGTGCAGATCATATTTCAGCGCAGTGTCTACCACGGCCTGAATACGCTCCATAAATGCAGGTGTTATCGTATAGGGTGCAGTGGCCTGGCTTCGTGCAGCAGGTTCCCACCGAACAGGAAGTCGGACGTGCTGAAAGCCGAGGTCTGCCATGATCCTGAAGTATTCAGGCTTCCAGGGATTTCCCCACTCCGTTTCAGAAGGTGCTTCAAAACAGTTTCCCATGTTCATCCCCCGGCCCAGCTTTGCATTCATCTCAAAAGCAGGTTCACGGTTCTGTGCTGACGTGGAAAATGTCAGTAAGAAAATCACGGAAGCGGATAGTATAGCCTTTATCATAGTTTCGAATTAAGAGGCCAAGATAAGATTTTGAACTGCATAAAACGCAATGAATTCGTTTGCTGGAATATAGTTTATACCAGTGGCGGATGCGTTTGTGCAAATCAGCTTTTGTGATAATTGCAGGTCTTACATATATTGGTCATTCAACGCTAACTTTTACCCCGATGAAGAAACCTGTTGTTATTACGCTGTTATTGTTTATCGCATTTCAAACAGAAGCTAAACCAAAAGACTATTTACAAGAATGCTGGAACAAATTAGTCAGGCCTGCACAAGGTCAGTATCTGACATTCAGTTACCAGGAAAAACTGAATGAGCTTCAGCACAATTTCGAACCCTGGCAGCAAACAAATTATGCCGGCACGGGAGTGGTCTGGACCAATGCTGAGAATTTTTTAAAAAGCGACACCCTGACAAACCTTGCCCGGAACAGGTCCTATTATTCAAAGACGCAGCTGACCCCAACGGATCTGCTGTTCCTCGATTATGGTGATAAAGATTTATACAGCGTGACGAAAAGTATGTTTTTGGATCAGTCCTTCCAAACGGCACGTTATTCTCCTCTAAGACTTGTCAGCTACTTCTATCTGCAAAAGGCAGTGATGGATAAAGAAACCAATAAAGAGTTTGCGGTATACACGCTCACTATTAACAAAACCATTGTCAGGCTTTTCATTGGCAAGGAAAACAATCTGCTGCACAAAGTAACTACCCTTCATGACGATGACCTGTTTGGTGACGTGTTAACGACATATACCTACAGCAACTATGAAACCCTTGCAAACCTGTCTTATCCCAAACGTGTTGACATCAATAAGATCAATGGAAAAGTAAAGGATGAAGTAATCGTATCGGTGGGAAAAATGGTTCCGGAAATACCAGCGCTGTTGACGAAGCCAGACAACTACACGATGAAGGAAGATGTCACACCTCAGCCTGATGTTACCGTTGAGAAATATAATAATCATATTCATTTTATTGTACTGAAGCATACTGACGATAAGGTAATGGTGGTTGAATTCAACGATTTCCTGTTAGTCGCGGAAGCTCCGGTTAAGAGCAGTAATGGAGAACTTATCATTGCAGAAGCTGCCAAAATAGCACCGGGAAAACCCATCCGGTATTTTGTGTTTGGACACTACCATCCGCATTACCTCGGGGGGATAAGACCCTTCATCAGCCGTGGCGCAAAAGTTATCGCTTCAAAAGGCGATCAGGAATATGTGAACTACCTGGCTTCTGCCCCGCATACCCTGAACCCGGATCAATTGCAACGGCAGCCGAAGCCTGTGGTGTTTGAAGAAATCAAGGACAGCCTCACGATAACAGACTCCGC
>DASXWH010000219.1:0-2107 GCA_036503775.1 Ohtaekwangia sp. | reverse complement strand
AGCCTCCTGCATGAGCCGGTAGGTTTCAGCAGAGCGCTGGCCAACATTGCCAACGTTCATTATTCGCTGGGCAATACGGAAAAAGCCCTCGAGTATATTGGTCAGTGTCATGCGCTGGCACTGAAGAATAATTACCGGCAGGGGCTGGCGTATGCTTCAAAATTACGGGGCAGGATCTATCGTAAAATGGCGAAGCTTCCGGAAGCATTGAAGGCCTATGAAGAAGCGCTGAGCGCTTATGAAAAAATGGGAGATATTCCCAACCGGAGCGAAGTGTTTAACAGCATGGGGAACATCTATTATGACCTGAAAGACTTTGTGCATGCGCAGCAGTATTATAAGCAGTCGAATGTTTATGCAAAGCGTAACCAAAGCCGGTCGCTTGTGGCATATAACTATTCATCGCTGGGCTTTACATACTATGAGCAGAAAAAATGGAAACAGGCTATCGCTTACCTCGATTCATCACGGATACTCGCTGCACAGCTTGGGTATCCGTACCTGGTGATGGATGCCTACGAAGTGCTGGGCAAGATTGAAGGAGAGCAGAAGAATTTTCAGAAGGCCCTTCTGTACATGAATAAGTACATGACGCTTAAAGACAGTCTGACGGCTGCAGAGAACCGCACGGCCATTGCGGAAGTCGATGCGCGGTATCAGCATGATAAACAGGCCGCGGAGATCTCTCTCCTTCAAAAAGATAATCAGCTGCAAGCCGCAGCACTCCGGCAAAACCGGATCATCCAGGCAGCGATTGTCTTGGTTGCTCTGGCTATTGTGGCAATTGCTTTTCTGCTGGTCAACCGGTATCGGATTATTCATCGCACCAGAAGGCAGATAGAACTGGAGCGTGTGCGCCATCAGATCGCTACGGACCTTCACGATGATATCGGGGCTACACTTTCCAGCATCAACATTGTGAGCAGCCTGGCGTTGCAGAGTCCGGGTGATCAGGCTACGAATACGCAACACCTGCAACGCATACGCGATCATTCGGAACGCATACTGGAAAATATGTCTGACATCATATGGTCTATCAACCCGGCCAATGATTCCATGGACCAGGTGATCTTTCGCATGAAGGACTTCTGTGCTGAAATACTTGATCCGAAAAATATCGCCTGTACATTCCATCACCTTGAATTACTGTTCAGTCTGGATATTGACATCAATGCACGGAAAAACCTGTTCCTGATTTTTAAAGAAGCCATCAACAACGTGGCCAAGTATAGTGAGGCTACTGCAGTCGACATTATTATGGAAGGTTCATCGCAACACTGGGTGATCAGGATCATTGATAATGGTGTGGGATTTAATTCCGGATCAGTAACAGCCGGAAACGGACTGGCGAACATGCAGAAGCGGGCAGAGGCCATGGGAGCCCAATTTTCCCTGACTACCGCTCCGGGTAAGGGTACAACTGTGGTGATCACGAAATGAATGATCCCATGATCATGGTATGGATTACCTTGTTCATTCTGACCTATTTTGAATGAAAATGAAGGTGAGTGTAGTGCTATATGAGGATAACCAGTTGCTGAAGGATAGCCTTGAAGCTATGCTTAACATGCGTGATGATTTGTGTGTCAGGGGATCTTACTTTAATGCCGATAACGTTCTGCAGCAATTGCCGGCTGACAAACCTGATCTGATTCTGATGGATATCAACATGCAGGGAATAACCGGTATTGAAGCTGTAAAAAAGATCAGGTCGGTAAATGCGGATGTGCCCATCATCATGCTCACCATTTTTGAAGACAGCAAACATGTATTTGATGCTATCTGTGCCGGTGCCTCCGGGTACATTCTGAAAAAACATATTGCTTCACGCCTTTACACGGCTATTGATGAAGTTCTGGAAGGCGGATCGCCCATGTCTCCCATGATCGCGCGGATGGTGGTTTCGTCCATGCAGGAGAAAGGTAAGAACATGTATGGCCTGACGGAGCGACAACTGGAGATCCTGGCATCGCTGGCAAAAGGAAACAGTTATAAAATGATCGGCTCGTCACTGTCGATAAGTATTGAAACCGTGCGCTCGCACATCAAGAATATCTACGATAAACTTCACGTTCATTCACAGACGGAAGCGGTTTCCAAAGCCATA
>DASXWH010000218.1:0-27812 GCA_036503775.1 Ohtaekwangia sp. | reverse complement strand
AGGGCGTGGCATATTACTCGGTGGAGTACCGGGTGTTAAACCGGCTAAAGTTCTCATTTTAGGTGGCGGTGTTGTCGGTACGAATGCAGCCAAAATTGCTGCTGGTATGGGTGCAGATGTGACCATTGCTGATGTGAACATCAACCGCCTTCGATACCTCGATGATGTGATGCCGAAGAATGTTCATACCACTGTATCGAATGAATACACGATACGCGAAATGATAAAGGATTCAGATCTTATCATTGGTGGAGTGCTGATCCCCGGGGCAAAAGCACCAAAACTTATCACAAGGGATATGCTGAAGCTGATGCGTCCCGGAACGGTGTTGGTAGATGTAGCTGTTGACCAGGGTGGTTGTATCGAAACCTGCAGACCCACCACACATGAAGATCCTACTTTTATCATTGATGATGTAGTACACTACTGTGTGGCCAACATGCCTGGTGCAGTACCTTACACATCTACTTTGGCACTTACAAACGCCACCTTACCATATGCCATACGTCTGGCTAACCAGGGCTGGAAAAAAGCCTGTCAGGAAAACACTGAGCTGCGTCATGGCCTGAATGTGATACATGGCGAAGTGGTTTATAAAGGTGTAGCAGATGCGTTCTCCCTGCACTATGCAGATGTGAAGAAGTTCCTGGCCTGATTATTTAAATATTATTCTCAACAAGCCACAACCAACATGACGATTGTGGCTTTTTCTTTAAAATAACGCTTAAATCCAAGGGTTTAGCGAATAATCTTTCTCAAATACCACCACTTGGACTATCGCATTACTTATCCTATTTTTAGCGCTTAAATTATCCGTAAACCCTCTGCATGGAAATCTTCCTTCACCCGGAGACATGGCTTGCTCTGTTAACCCTAACGTTTTTTGAAGTTGTTCTCGGGATTGATAACATCATTTTCATTTCCATCGTCTCTAATAAGCTGCCGGTAGAAATTCGCGCCAAAACAAGAAACATGGGTTTGCTGCTCGCCATGGGCGTCAGAATCCTGCTTCTGCTAACTATCACCTGGGTGATGAAGTTTACGGAACCCTTGTTTACAGTTCCTCACTTTATAAGTGAAGACGGGTCAATCAGCGGAAGAGATCTTATTCTCATTTTCGGTGGGATGTTCCTGATCGCCAAAAGTACCCGTGAAATAAACCACGAAATGGAAGGTGAACAGGAATCCATGGAACAAAATGGCGCTAAAAAAACAAACGTTACGGGTGTTATTGTTCAGATCATACTGTTGGATATCATCTTCTCCTTTGACTCCATTCTAACGGCTGTCGGGTTGACCAACGAAGTTATCATCATGATCATTGCCGTGGTTCTATCCATTGGTATCATGATCATTTTCTCTGGCCGCATCAGTGATTTTATTCACAAACATCCTTCCATGGAGGTGCTTGCTCTCGGGTTCCTTATCCTGATTGGTTTTATGATCTTTCTGGAAGGACTGGCCAAAGAAGTACCTAAAGGATACATCTACTTTGCTATTGTATTCTCCATGATTATTGAAATGATCAACATCCGGGTGCGTAACAGAAGAAAGAAAGCAAAAGATGAATTCCATGAATAATGAGGAGCAACTTCGTTATCCCATTGGCAGACACTCTTCCAAAGAATTTTATACCGTTGCTGAAGTAAAAACTTTAATCACCCGGATTGAAGCTGTACCTGCGCAGATTGAATTGCTCGCCAAAACAATCTCTGAAAGAGGTTTATTGGATACACCGTATCGCGATGGTGGATGGACTGCCAGACAGGTGATACACCATATTCCGGATAGTCACATGAATGCGTACATCCGGATCAAATGGACGCTAACGGAAGAAACACCAACCATAAAGGCCTATGATGAAAAAGCATGGGCTATGACATCTGAAACAAGTGCCGATCCTGAAACCTCCATCGCATTATTGAAAGCGTTGCATGCAAAATGGGTCGTGGTACTTGGCAACATCAAGGAAGAAGATTTTTCCCGTAAATTCTTTCATCCCGATTCCAAAAAACATGTGCGTATTGACCAGGCGATGGCAACCTATGCATGGCATGGAGAGCATCATCTGGGTCATTTGAAAATTGTTGCCGGAAAATAACTTGAGCTACACCCCACCCTATTTCCTTTTTAACGCGCACTTCGAAACTATTTACCCATCGTTACTGCGAAGGGTTTATGCTCAACCGTATGTGCGGGAACGGATCGCCACACCTGACGATGACTTCCTCGATCTGGACTGGCTGAAAAAAGGTTCGGAAAAACTCATCATCATCTCGCATGGTCTCGAGGGAAATTCCAGGCGGCCTTATGTGGTAGGTATGGCAAAGGCCGGATATGACAATGGATTTGATATCCTGGCCTGGAATTTCCGCGGCTGCAGCGAAGAAATGAATCGCCAACTCCGTTTCTATCACAGTGGTGCTACCGATGACCTGGATGTGGTCGTGCAACATGCCTTGAAATCCGGCTACAAAAAAATCTACCTGGTTGGATTTAGCCTGGGTGGAAACCTGACCCTGAAGTATCTGGGAGAACAAAAAAATTCAGCACCCATTCAAAAGGCTGTTGCGTTCTCCGTTCCAATGGACCTGCATTCAAGCTGTGTTAAAATCTCGCAACCCGGAAACTGGATCTATGCCAATCGCTTTTTAAAAAGCCTGAAGAAAAAGATCATTGGTAAGTCAGCCGTAAAACCGGAGTTGGATATCCGCGGAATGCAAAGCATCAATACACTGATTGATTTTGATAATCGTTATACTGCGCCTTTACATGGCTATCAGAATGCGATTGACTATTATACCCAATGTAGTTCGATTCATTTCGTTTCATCCATCGCTGTACCTACACTTATTATCAACGCAAAGAACGACCCCTTTTTGAGTGCTTCATGCTATCCTGCAGAGCTGCTTAAAGATCATCCGCTGGTCCGGTTCGAAAGTCCCGTTCATGGTGGTCATGTGGGATTCGCGCAATTCAGTAAAAATGGTCTATATTGGAGTGAAGAGCGCGCCATTGATTTTTTTACCGTATGATTGATCGTTACAGCATAACGGCATCCACTGATAGCATCCGCGAGAGATTTTCGGTGGATATGATTCAGTCAGTCCAGCCGCACTACAATGCCTGCCCGACTCAACTTCTTCCCATCATAACCAATACCGCAGCACAGGGTGTATCTGTTTTTTACTGGGGCACAGCCCCCGAGTGGTCAAAGAACAAATCCCTCGGTGAAAAAATCATCAACGTTCACCGGGAAGCCATTCAGGAACGGCCTGCATTGATGAAAGCGATGATGAAAACCCGGTGTATCATTCCGGCAGATGGATTTTATGCGTGGAAGCAGGCTGGCAAAAAAACCTTTATCCCCTTCCGGTTTGTGTGTACCAATCAGGAGTTGTTTTCATTTGCCGGTTTATGGGAAGAGTATGAAGATACAGAGGGAAATGAGATCCAGACGTTCACGATAATTACTGTACCTGCGAATCCGCTGGTTGAATCTGTTCACGGACGCATGCCGGTCATTTTAGACAAACCAAAAGAAGCTATCTGGCTCTCGGGTAATAGTACAGAATCTGAATTACTATCGGTTCTATCTCCGTACCCCGCTTCGAACATGAATCACTACACCGTATCGCCCCGGATCCGGGAAACGTCTGCCAATGTTCCTTCGCTCATCAGACCTACACCAGCTTCAGATCAATTCGGGAACCTCACTTTGTTCGATTAGATCGGATTAAAAACCGTCATCATCTTCTTCCTCCGCGGGTTGCTCTTCTTCTGTTGCAGGCTCATCTTCAGGTTTCGTCTTTACTTTCTTTACCTTCTTTTCCTTTTTCTTTTTTGCAGGTTTTTCTTCTGAGGGAGCAGCATCATCAGCGGATTTATCTTTTTTCTTTTTGAAGAGGCCACCTTTCTTTTCAGGCTCTTGTTGTTGCTGAGGTTGTTGTGCCTTGAGTTGCTCATCCTCATCTACATAATCAAACTCTTCTTCGTCAGGCTGAGCCTGCACAGGGGCTGCCGTACTATCTGCTGCAGCTTCTTTATCCTTCTTCTTGAACAGGTTCTTAAAGAATCCGAAGAAACCTTTTTTCTCTTTCTTGCCTGACACTTTTCCATCGCCTGACTTCTCTCCTCCGCCTCCCATTTTAGCAAGACGCACATCCGGCAATACCAGGTAATCACGCAGGTACCACATATAGTTGTCCTGCTCTACATTGAACCTTACTTCGGTAACAACATATTTTGGGGTCTCCCTTACATATTTACCTGTAGCCGGATCATACACCAGGCTATCCGGAAAATTGTATTTCAGCAACCGTAATTCCTTGTCTTTGGAAATCATATAAACGCTGTCCTCGTCTGCAGCCAGTGTATCCTGCTCTACATCTTCGATGTAAATGCTGTCGATTACAGACCGTGCAGCCAGGTCAAGTTCAGCTCCGGGAATAACACCATCTTCACCCTCAATGCCTTCTTTGAGGGAATCAGGAAGATTTACATTTACCGGCTTCATGGGCACAGTCTGCATCATGCGGATCTTCTTTTTATAGGATGGAGTCTCAGCAATAAGGTATTTATTCTTGCTGGCGGTTAGGATCTTAGGGGTGGAATCGTCTTCAAAATAACTGAAGCGTTTTCGCAGCTCGTCCTGATCATAGATAAAGGCACTTTGATACGCAGGGCATATCATGCGCTGTGTACAGGCACCGAGAAGCAAGGTAAGTACAACTAAAGCAAAAAATGCCCTCACCATGGATAGGGTAATTCAAACAAAAATAGAGATTTTAACCAGAACTAATCCTATGGAATGACCTTTTGTAACCATTTGATAATCAATTCAGAGTGTTTCAAGGGCTTTTTTCTGACTTTTTGTAAGTCCGGCAACCACCAGACTATAAGATTCATCCGTCCAGGCGCGGACCTGGGTATCAGGGATTGACCCATCCATCAGCACGGTAATCCAGTGCTTCTTATTTAAATGATATCCGGGAACTACCGATTCATGACGTTCCCTGAGTTCAATGGCCCGTTCCGGGTCGGCTTTCAGGCTAATGCTGTCAAACGTCTCTACATCGGTCAGCGAGAATATTTTTCCCATCACCTTAAACACCATAACATTCTCGTCAAACGGGAATTCTTCCGTCACTCCTTTTTTGGCGAGGCAATGTTTCCGGTACGCTTCCAGGTTCACTCAGAGAAAACGTTTCAGGATCAGATAAATGATACCGACCAGAAAAATTAAAATGGAAATCTTATTGACACCGTGCATCATCCGGATGTTGATATTGCTTGGCCTGGATGGATCTTTCTTTCGAAAAAAATATCCGCCAACCTCCCCCAGCCTCAGAAAATCAAGGAACCTGTTCTTCCCTGATGCATCGGTAACCGGCTTATTTTCTTTTACCTCTTCCATCTTCTGCTCATTACTGTTGTTCAACCTTCTCTTTCTCAATCCAGTCTCCATGCTCACGGATGAGATTTATCAATTCATCCACGGCCTTTGCTGTCGGCACATTTTTGCGGACAACCTCTTTACCTTTATACAACGTGATTCTTCCGGGTCCTGAACCTACATAACCATAGTCTGCATCGGCCATTTCTCCTGGGCCATTAACAATACAGCCCATGATGCCGATCTTTATTCCTTTCAGGTGACTGGTACGCAATCGAATCATTGCGGTCGTTTCCTGAAGATCAAACAGCGTTCTTCCGCAGGAAGGACATGAAATATACTCTGTCTTGGATATGCGTGTGCGGGTGGCCTGTAAAATATTGAAGGCTGTTTCATTAACCATTTTGTCAGGTCCGCAGTTTTCCGCTGCAATAAAAATCCCATCACCCAATCCGTCTACCAATAGACCACCAAAATCAGTCGCTGTGTATAATTGTAACTGCTCCTGTGAAAGATCACCGTACGCCCTTCCGATAATTACCGGAACGTCACACGCATGGTTCATGAGTTCTACAAAGAGTCTGCGTTGCTCGGCCATGCCGTGTTTGTTGTAGGTATCAATGAACAACACGGAAGTTTTATCCATCTTTAATTTTTCAACCAGTGGAGTATCAATATCTTTTAATAAAGCATAAACAAAATTAAGCTTATCAGATTGTTCAACACCCTTCAGGTATTCAGCCGCCCGGATAAACGGATAAGCGCGGTCCCTTGACTTCTGTGTACGCCAGGTTTTATGATTAAAGATAAGTCCGAGGGTTCCAGGTATTTCGAAGTCAATGGTACGATCACCCAGAAAAATATAGTCACAGGCAGCATCGGTGATATTCCATTTATCCAATGGAACAGAATACTGATACCCCAACGCAAACAGAGAGGCAGCCGTTATTTTTTCCTTCGCTGAAAAATCAGCTATCACACGAGGCACATGATGTTCACCACCAATATTCAATACCTCGCGTGTTTTTCTGCGATTATATTCAAAAGGTGTAATGGGATAGTGTTCTATCGGGACAATTGAATCATGACCTGCGCGCTCATCATAACGTTTTGCCAAAGTATACGCTACCGGAATTTCAGCTTCCGGTTCTTCCGTTAGGGAAACACGAATAGTATCTCCTAATCCATCTTCGAGAAGTGTGCCTATACCAACCGATGATTTTATCCGGCCATCTTCTCCATCACCGGCTTCTGTTACACCCAGGTGCAACGGATATGGTTTCAATCCTTCCTCATCAAGTTTCTGAACCAGCAACCTGTATGCTTGAACCATGATCTGCGGATTGCTCGATTTCATGGACAATGTGATGTTGTGAAATGATTCATCCTCACAGATCCGCAGAAATTCAAGTGCTGATTCCACCATGCCGACAGGATTATCTCCGTACCGGCTCATAATACGATCCGATAGAGATCCATGATTGGTGCCGATACGCATAGCCGTTCCATGCTCCTTGCATATACGGATCAGTGGAATAAATTTTTCGCGTATGCGATCTAACTCTGATTGATAGGATTCTTCCGTATACTCAATTACTTCGAACCGCTTTTTATCTGCGTAATTCCCGGGGTTAATTCTCACCTTCTCAACAATCCGTGCCGCGAGTTCCGCTGCATTGGGCGTAAAATGAATATCCGCTATCAAAGGCACGGTGTATCCGCGCTTACGGAGTTCTTTTTTTATGACGTCAAGATTCTGAGCTTCCTTAATACTGGGCGCTGTAATGCGTACATACTCACATCCCGCCTCAACCATTCGAATAGTTTGCTCCACAGAGCCTTTCGTATCCATCGTATCAATGGTGGTCATGGACTGAATACGGATGGGATTACTGCCTCCCATGGGCAGGTCTCCTATCTGTACTTCAATAGTCTTTCTCCGACTGTATTGAACCAGGCTGTTACAGTATTGCTTCAGGGATGCGATCGAGTTATTCACGGACACAATTTTGACAAAATTAACCTATTGATACCTGAATTTGTTCAGGTAAAAGAATAATAAAATCGTAGTATTCAGGCTTGTCAAATGTCACCCAGCTGAGGGCGGATGATGATTTCCTCCACTACGCTGCGGTCTGATAGTGCCCAGGCAGCATATACCATTTCCGCAATATCCTCTATTGGCATAAAGCGTTCATCGGGAATATTCACACCATCCCAGCTTGCCGTTTTGGTCGCCCCTGGCATAATCGCAGTAACACGAATACCATATGGCTTCAGTTCTTCACGCAAGCACTTGCTTAGTCCCAGCATGGCAAATTTTGAAATGGCATATGAGCCTCCGTTTGCATAAGCCTTTATGCTGGCAATGGAACACATATTAAAAATATATCCCTTCTTCCGGGCAATCATAGATTGAACGAGTCCGCGTGTAGTGTAATAGGCACTATACAAATTAGCATTGATCATGCTTTCAAGCGTGCCTTCCGGTTCAGATGAGATTTCTCCGGGTATAAAATATCCGGCATTATTAACCAGAATATCCGCTGAACGTCCCAGGTCGTTTACAAAGGCACAAAAATCAAACACCTGTTTCTTGTCTGCCATATCAGCCACCTTTACAAACACAGATACCTGAGGATATTTTTTTTCAAGCGTTTGTTTTAGTTCATCTAAATCAGTCTGATGGCGCGAACAGGTGGCAATATCAAAATTTACCGAAGCGAATTTTTCAATGATGGCCCGGCCAATACCTTTGGTTCCTCCGGTTATTACGATGAGTTTATTCATGATCCGTTCAGTCGTTGAGATAATTTATTTTTGTCCTATCTTTAGCAAGATAAATATTGCATTTATTAATTGCGTTCATGATCAAAGAGATTGGTAAGTATTTCATATTCCTGGGGAATCTCTTTATCAACCGGGAGGCGTTCAAAACCTATTACAAACTGACGCTGGAGGAATGTGTGAGCATTGGTATCGGCTCATTGTTTCTTTTCGCACTGGTATCAACCTTCATCGGTGCTGTTACCACCGTGCAAACAGCGTATAACCTGGTGAATCCGCTTATCCCCGACTACATTATTTCGCAGGTGGTACGTGAAATGACTGTACTTGAGCTGGCACCTACCATCATGGCCCTGATCTATGCCGGTAAGGTCGGATCAAGCATATCCGGAGGACTCGGCACCATGCGTATTACGGAACAAATTGATGCGCTGGAAGTAATGGGCATTAATTCAGTATCCTACCTGGTGCTTCCAAAAATCATAGCATCTATACTTATGTATCCGATGCTCGTCATCATTGCCGGAGTTTGTGCATTGTTTGGCGGGTTTATCGTGGGAACAGTTACCGGGATAATTACGCCTAATGATTATGTGTATGGGCTTCGTTATATTTTCAATGAGTTCACCATAACCTTTGCCTTAATTAAGTCCGTAGTCTTTGCCTTTCTGGTGTCATCCATTTCAGCATATCAGGGATATTACACACAAGGAGGCGCTCTTGAGGTTGGTGTATCCAGTACCAAAGCGGTGACCACCAGTGTAATTGCTGTATTGCTAGCGGATTATTTTCTCGCCCAACTTTTACTTTCCCAATGATCCGGATACAAAGCATAACCAAGTCGTTTGGCGATAAACTGATTCTCAATGAAGTCAGCGGCACCTTTGAAAAAGGTAAGCCGAATCTGATCATCGGAGCCAGCGGTACGGGAAAGAGTGTATTGCTCAAGTGCATTGTCGGATTGGTAAGGCCGGACTACGGGCAGGTATTTTATGACGGCCGTGATTTCTATGAAGGTGATCGTGAATTGAAAATTGAGATCCGCAGAGAGATGGGCATGTTATTTCAGGGTGGTGCACTCTTCGACTCAAAAACCGTTGAAGAGAATGTAATGTTCCCGCTCGATGTGCTTACCAGAATGAAGGCCGATGAAAAACTCGATCGTGTCAATTTTTGCCTGAAGCGCGTAGGCCTTGAGAATGTGAACAAGAAAATGCCCTCAGAGATCAGTGGTGGTATGAAAAAGCGTGTTGGTATTGCGCGGGCTATCGTGAACAATCCGAACTATTTGTTTTGTGATGAGCCAAACTCCGGTCTTGATCCACAAACGTCTGTGCTTATCGATGATCTTATCCAGGATATCTCCGAAGACTTTGACATTACCACCATCGTGGTTACACACGATATGAACTCCGTAATGGGTATTGGTGAAAAGATCCTCTTTATCTACAAAGGCCAAAAGCTCTGGGAGGGCAATAAAACAGAGATCACGCACTCCGGAGTTAAAGAACTTGACGCGTTCGTTTTCTCCAACAAGGTTATGAACAGCCTGCGCGGGAAGTGACATTTTTACACTTCCAAAAGCTTGTCCCAATACTGGACATTCTAACCTTCTAACCCTCGAAATTACTGGAATTTGGACCGTTAAGGCTATTGGCGCGATAATGGGAATAGTGGTATGAAAAAACTAACCCACTATGTTACTCTCATTCTTCTTCAAGAATCTTCCGTTGACCAAACAGGTTAATTACCTCAAGAAAAAAGGTATTGGCCTGGGTACGCGCTTAAAAGATGGCCGTAAGATCTACATCTATATGCTGCGTGATCTGTTCATCGAAGTATTGTATGTAAATGACAACTCCGAAAATATTGCTGAGCGCCTGAACGTGATCAGTGGCGTGGTGAACCTCAACAAGCACCTCGAAAACGAATTCAGAAATACTTTTTAATCATACGTAAATATTAGGTTGTTTTTTGAAGCCTCCCTGACAGGAGGCTTCATTATTTAGTAAACGTTTGTAAGGTGATATATGTGAGATCACCACCTCAGCCTATAAATTTTAGTCTACACTTTAAACATTCTTTACTAATTTGGGCCGCTAATTCATTACCCAAACCCCTTGAAGTAAATGAAGATCGGAATTGCTGCAGATCACGGTGGCTTTGCATTAAAAAAGACCATTGCTTCTTTTCTTACAGCACAGCAATTTGATGTGAAAGATTTTGGTGCCCATACACTGGATGCCGGTGATGATTTTCCGGATTTCATAGTTCCCCTGGCAAAAGCCATTGCAAACAAAGAAGTTGATCGCGGCATTGCCATCTGTGGCAGCGGTGTCGGAGCTTCAGTTGTGGCTAATAAAGTAGCGGGAGTTCGCGCTGCGTTGATTCATGATTACTTCTCTGCTCATCAGGGCGTGGAAGATGACGATATGAATTTACTTTGCCTGGGCGGAAGAGTTACCGGTGATGAGATGGCAAAGGAACTGATCCTTGCATTTTTAAAAGCCAGGTTCATTGGCGCAGAGCGTCATCTGCGCAGACTCGATAAAATCCGGTCTGTAGAAAAAGAAAAATAACCAGTCAATACTAATTTCTAATCATCCCCTAAAACAATGCCAGGTGCTCAATACACTTTCGGAATGGTCGGTCTCGGAGTCATGGGCCGCAATCTCCTGCTCAACATTGCAGATCACGGTTTCAAGGTTGCCGGCTACGACAAAGATGCCGCTAAATCAGAACTGCTGGAAAAGGAAGCCTCGAAAGGTTCCACAGTAAAAGGATTTACTTCTCTTCCCGATTTCATACAAAGCCTTACATCACCACGTGCAGTGATGCTTCTTGTTCCGGCTGGTAAAATCGTAGACAGCGCTATAGCTGATATCATTCCCTTGCTGGACAAAGGTGATCTGATCATCGATGGTGGTAATTCACACTTCAGTGATACCAATCGCAGAGCAGAAGAACTGAAAACAAAAGGAATTCACTTCTTTGGAATGGGTGTATCCGGTGGCGAAGAAGGTGCACGTAAAGGTCCCAGCATGATGCCCGGTGGCGATCAGCAGGCTTATAAAGTAGTACAGCCTGTGTTTGAAGCCATTGCTGCGAAAGTAAAAGGTGATCCGTGTGTAACCTATATCGGTCCGGGCTCTTCAGGCCACTTTGTGAAAATGGTTCACAACGGTATTGAATATGGATTGATGCAGCTCATCGCGGAGACCTATGAATACATGCATAAAGGTCTGGGACTTCCCGGAGAAAAAATTCATGAAGCTTTCAAAACCTGGAACGAAGGAAGACTTCAGTCTTTCCTGATCGAGATATCACGTGATATTTTTGCTTACAAAGAACCGGGTTCAGATCACCTGCTGATCAACGATATCAAAGACGAAGCAAAATCAAAAGGCACCGGAAAATGGACCTCACAGGTGGCGTTTGATCTGCAGTTGCCAATACCTACCATTGATACGGCCGTATCCATGCGTGATCTTTCCAAATATAAAGCGATGCGGGTAAAGGCGTCATCACTGTATAAAAGCAGTGATCTTAAATTAAGTACCGATCAGGAGAAAAATATCAAAGCCCTTGAGGATGCTTTATACTTCAGTACGGTGATCGCTTACGCACAGGGTATGCATCTCCTTTCACAGGCATCAAAGGAATTCGGCTATGAACTGAAGATGGATCAGATCGCGTTGATCTGGCGTGGCGGATGTATTATTCGCTCAACATTCCTGGAAGACATCCACCAGGCCTACAAAAAGGACAATCAATTGCCACACCTGCTGCTGGACGCGGGCATTGCCGCCAAGGTAAGCAGCGCACTGGCAGGTATGCGACAGATCGTTTCAACTGCTGCTGCAAATGGTATTGCTATACCGGCACACACCGCTTCACTGAGTTACTTTGATGCTTTCCGAAGTGAACGTATGCCACTCAACGTAGTGCAGGCCCAACGCGATTATTTTGGCGCGCATACGTACGAACGTATTGACAAGGAAGGAACCTTCCATACACAATGGACGAAAAAATAAAACAATCAACAATGAACAATTATCAATTGACAATGATGGTTGGTTCATTTCCAAATTGCTAATTGATAATTGCTAATTGATAACTGACAACCATGAGTTCAACGACCGACTCACTTAAATCACAACCTACCATCATTTTTATTTTCGGTGGTACAGGAGACCTTACCTCACGGAAATTAATTCCTGCTCTTTATAATCTCTACCTCGACAACTGGATGCCGAATCATTTCCAGATTGTAGCGATGGGACGGACAGCGCTTACGGATGAAAAGTTCAGAGAAAATTTACAGGAAGATGTCAATAAGTTCTCCCGCAGGGGAAAATCCGAACCGGAAAAGTGGAATGCATTTGCCAAACATCTCTTCTTCCAGGTGAGCGATATCAACGACACAAAAACCTATCAGGAACAAGGGGCACGCATCGCAGCCTTTGGAGAAGAAGCTGGTGCTGAACCCAATGTTATTTATTACCTCGCTGTCGCACCACGCTTTTTCAGCATCGTGGCTGACAACCTATCCAAACATAAGCTCGCGGTTGATACTTCAAAAACCCGCATTGTACTGGAGAAACCTTTTGGTCACGATTGGGAATCAGCCAAGAAACTCAATGCTCAGCTTGGCAGTGTGTTCTCCGAGCAACAGATCTATCGCATCGACCACTACCTGGGTAAGGAAACGGTTCAGAACATCATGGCTTTCCGTTTTGGAAATTCTGTATTTGAGCCACTCTGGAACCGGAACTACATTGACCATGTACAGATCTCGGTAACGGAACAACTCGGTATGGGTAACCGTGGCGGATATTATGATGAAGCCGGTGCATTGCGTGATATGATCCAGAATCACATCCTGCAGTTGCTTTGCCTGATCGCCATGGAACCTCCGGTAAGTTTTGAAGCCGACAACGTGCGCAACGGTAAAGTGGACGTGCTTCGCTCCATGCGAAAATTTAAAGGAGAAGACATTAAGAAGAATGCCGTCCGCGGTCAATACAGTAAAGGCTGGATACAGGGAAAAGAGGTTTTAGGATATCGCGAAGAATCCGGAGTTAATCCGAATTCAAATACAGAAACATTCGCTGCCATTAAATTCTTTGTGGACAACTGGAGATGGCATGGCGTTCCTTTCTACCTGCGTACAGTGAAGCGCATGCATCAGTCGTCCTCGGTGATCACCATACAGTTCAAGGATGTTCCGCACATGATCTTCCCGTCAGAAGCTATTGAAGGCTGGAGACAAAACCGGTTGATCATCAGCATTCAGCCGGAGATGAGTATTCGTTTGCAAGTTCAGGCGAAACGGCCCGGACTGGAAATGACGCTCAACCCTGTTGACATGGTGTTTGATTATCACGGAACGTATACCGGTGATACTCCTGAAGCCTATGAAACACTTCTGCTCGATACCATGCTTGGAGATCAGACGCTCTTTATGCGTGGCGATCAGGTAGAAGCAGCATGGGATCTGCTCATGCCAATACTTAATGCATGGTCAGGCAAGAAGAGCCTCAGCTTCCCCAACTATTCTGCCGACTCATGGGGACCTGAAACTGCAGAAGCCCTCATTGCACAGGATGGTTTCCATTGGTTTACATTACCGATGAAGGAAAATAAAAGTCACTAGTTAAGATCAGTTGACAACAGGCAATTGACAAAATCATGAACCACATTTTCAAAACTCCTGACGAACTTCTTGTTTCACTGGCAGACCTCATTGTTAAGCAAGCCGAAGCAGCGACACAAAAGCAGGGAAGATTTTCATTTGTACTCTCCGGTGGAAGTTCACCGAAGAAATTGTTTGAGCTTCTCGCTTCTGACAGCTATCGCAATAAAATAGACTGGAGCCATGTGTATTTTTTCTTTGGTGATGAACGCAATGTACCTGCCGATCATGCGGACAGCAATTACCTCATGGCAAAGAAGGCGTTGTTTGATGCGCTGAACATTGCAGAGGATCACATCTTCCGCATGAAAACGGAACTAGGCCCCGCTGAAGCCGCTGCCAACTACCAGCAAAGTGTGCTCTACTATTTTGGTGACAAGCCCGTTCAGTTTGATTTTGTTCTTCTGGGACTGGGTGATGATGCGCACACGGCATCTTTATTTCCGCACACCACCGTATTAAAAGAGAAGACCGCGGTCGTGAAAGAAGTTTATGTTGACAAACTGAATACTTATCGCATTACATTAACTGAGCCGTGTATTAACAAAGCAAAGCAGGTAGTGTTTTTAGTATATGGTGGAGGAAAAGCTGAAGCTATCCATCATGTACAAAAAGGAAATTCAAATCCAGAAACTTATCCTGCTCAACTGATCAACCCGGCTTCAGGAGAATTGCATTGGTTTATGGATGAAGCCGCTGCGACAAAATTATCCTAAATCCCTAATGATCTCACGAAGCTGTTCAATATTGATTCTTATCCTGTTGACTACTACCTGCTCAAACAAAGCCAATAAACAAATTCCTGAACCTTGTTTTATAGATAATCTACCCGCAATCACTTCTATAGATCAAATGACTTTATTGACGGAGAGTCTTTGGGTGTATGCGTACTCATTTAATCAGGATTCCTGTTTTGTTTTGAATCATGATATTATTCCAGTATCCTACTTTTTTTTCGAATGTGATCCCATGGTCTTTAAATCACAGCTTCCCGTTCCGTTCAACTCATTACCCCTGAGTAAATTTTGTTTCCGAGTGATTGAAAAACAAGAAGAATTATCGGATAGCACTTATTACACAATTCCCTATCTGGGTAATAAGAATCTGTCTGTATCCTATTTTGGTAAATACGCGAAAAACGAATTCTATATCAATAAAATCAGCATCGATACCCTTGTTGTCGAATTTACAACCATCTTCGAATCCCCAGACGGTGAAAGGGTCAAAATGCCTCAGCAAGTTTATCTGCGAAAACAATTTGGCCAATAAGTAAAGGTCTTTTCTTGTCACTTATCGCCAGTGCTGATTCCAGATATCAGCATACTTTTCAGAGTGGCGTTTGAATTGCGCATTCACATAGGGACAAAGGGCGATTACTTTCAGCTTGTTTGTACGTACATACTGTACCATAGCTTCCAATAACTTTCCGGCAACACCCTGTCCCTGCAACTTTTCGGACACTTCCGTATGGTAGGCCGTGAGGTTACTACCCGATATGCCGATTTCCATGTGCGCTACCTGCTCACCGCCTTGTTCAATGTAAAACGCTCCCTTCCCGGAATCGTTAAGTCTAAATTGTACCTCGCTCATATCTTTTACCTTTATTCAAAAGTAAGAAAACACAATCCAACATTCTATAGAAAAAATAAGGCGGGATGATAACACCTCCGCCTTAAGCCCCTACAACTCTCCTACCCAATCAAATCTTCTTTAAAATCAAATACTCAAAAGGCTGTAATGTGAAACTGGTTTCGGTGATGAAAGATTCATTTTTTAAAGCATCCGTCCAGTTTTGGTTCTGCAAGGACTCATCCCAGGTGATCTCAGATACCGTGTTACGCACGTTCACCACAATAAGGTATTCATCCGAATCTTTCTTTCGGGTGAAGATCGCCACATCATCATCCGTGTACGATTGTAAGGTACCCTTTGAAAAGGCGAGACTGCCCGTATATGCGGTCAACAGTTTCTGATACTGCTGGAACATATCCTGGTTAGCATTCCAGTCGATCGGATCTTTGGTGAAGAACGGAAGCTTATCTTCGCGACCGACCTCCTGACTGCTATATAACAAGGGTGCTGCACTGGTGAAGATCGTTATCACGGAAGCTGACAACGCCTGATCCGTTCCGCCAAACGTTTCAACAGGTGTTGCTTCCCAAGCCGACTCATCATGATTTGTGGTATACCGCAGCTTCACTCCACCAGCCGGAATTTTATTGTACTCTTCCTGATGCGTAGTAAAGATGGTGTTGGCTGATCGGTTGTTCTGGTATACTTCTTCCAGGTTGTTGAGAAAATCCCAGGCATAGTTGATCTGAAAACCTGCTGCAAATTGTTCCTGCTTTGATCCTTCAGCCAGCAAAATAAGTTTCCGGTTTGGAATAGACTTTAACGCAGTGATGGCCTGCGTCCAGAAATCGGTGGGCACATAATCAACTGCATCACATCTGAATCCGTCAACGTTGGCTTCGAGTATCCAGTACTTCATCGCCTGGATCATGGCCTTGCGCATATCATAGTTATTGTAATTCAGTTCGGCAACGTCCTGCCAGTTTGTTCCGGGAGGAATGATAACATTTCCCTGGGCATCCTGTGTGTACCATGATTTATTCACCATCCAGTCGTTATCCCATGCCGTATGGTTAGCCACCCAGTCTAGTATCACAGACATGTTACGATTGTGCGCTTCAGTTACGAGCTCCCGTAGTTTTTCAAGATCACCAAACTCCGTGTTCACCTCCAGGTAGTTCTTCACCGCATAGGGTGACCCTAAACCTCCTGCTGATTTCACTTGTCCCACCGGGTGTATGGGCATCAGCCAGATGGTATTAATACCCAGCGATTTGATTTCATCAAGGCGGTCAATCACACCCTGAAAATCTCCGGCCGCACTAAACGCACGAATGTTTACCTCATATAACACTACACGCTGCGGATCAGCTACTCCTTCGAAAGGTATTCCATACTGCTTCGGTTCTTCCGGTGACACCGGAGGCTTCGGTGCAGGATCAGAACTGTTACTTCCACAGGCGAAGGCCAGGAATGCGAGCAAATAGATTTTTTTGAAAAACATCATTACACTTAAAAAATTTATCATCACAATATCATTAGTGATTCCACATTCCAGGTTAAAGATTTCAGGCTAAATAGATTTTATCTAAAACCAGGAATGTGAAATCTGAAATTAATTCTTAACTACAGCGTACGTGTATACATGATCATCACCCGACCGGCTGAGATCAATAGTAACCGTATAGTTTCCGGCTTCAGCAATGGTGATGGCGTCATCCACATGAACCAAAGTACCTGTATACGAGTTGCTGGTCTTCGTGCCATAGTTCAGTTCCCATCCATTGTTTGCACGGAACTTTAATGCACCGGCTTCAAGGTCGGTTGTAACGGACCATAATCCGGTAGTGGTATTAAAGGTCATTGGTGTAGAATTATCCCAGTCACCACTTGTTGCAGTGCCGATCAAACCAAAGCTTTCGACCCGATACATTTCATACGTGAGGTTTTCAACATCAACCTTAAAGCGGTAATAGCCTGGCTGTGATGCTGACATTCCATTGGCTGAACCATCCGTAGTCAATAAACCATACGTTCCGGAATCACCATAATTAATGTGATCCCAATCTGGTGCCGATGTAAACTTGAAGCCTGTTCCTTCCTGGATGTACACATAACCCTCAAATTTTCCATCACCGGATTCATAGATCACCGGTGCCGTGCCCGGACTCCATCCCTGATACCCTCCGGGAACCCATAGCGTAGCAAACACTTTATAGGTTTTTACTTTGATGTCAATCACGGGAGAGATTTCTTCTAACTGATAATTGACAGTCGATCGAACACGAAGCTCCAACGCAGATTCTTCGTTCTTCGTTACTTTCAGCTCGTTCAGTAACTTATCATTAAGCTCACCGAGGGTTATGGTGAATTCAGAATCTGTAGTTACGCCTACCACTGTCGGGTTTGAAAACGACCGGCCTGCTGAATCGATCTCCACCAGGTACGTAAGGGGTGTGTTAACACCATAGTCAGCTTTATCCCAGGTAAAGGTGATCTCCTCAGACAAATTATTTTTCGTGATCTCTTCCGCAAAACCGTTCTCGTGACTGGTGATCACCGGCACTTCTACTTCGGTTGTAACTTTCACCATCGTTTCATCTTTCTCACAGGAGAACAGCATGAATACTGCGGATATATAGATTAAAATGTTTTTCATGTTCGTGATGATTTTAGTAATCGTCATTCTGATCCAGATTAGTATTTACCGCCAGGTCAGTAGCCGGAAGCGGATAGACGTACAGGTGTGCAGGTGTTGCTACACCCGATTTGATATTTCCTTTCCAATCCCACAGGTATGAACCACCGGTGAATTTCCCAAAGCGTATCAGGTCGGTTCTGCGCTGTGCTTCCCAGTGCAGTTCGCGAGCGCGTTCATCGAGAATAAAATCGAGAGTCAGTTCATCACTGGTAATGTTCCCGGAGCCATCACCATAAGCGCGCTCACGGATCTCATTGATATACTCCAATGCCGTATTTGCATCCGTTCCAGCTGCACCACGCAATTGAGCTTCAGCATACATGAGGTAAACATCTGCATAGCGGAACAATGGAAAGTCCGTATCGACAAAGATGGCGTTCACACCGTTTACACCTGCCGATGTTTTGTTCTTGAATTTGGTAGACAGATATCCTTCCGTGAATTGAGTAGGATTGCTGATATCCAGTGTTTGTCCGTTGGTGTAGAACAAGGCCCGTGAATCAGTATCACCGGTCTTGTCGGCAAACTTGTCAGCAAAAGTATTTGTGAACCGATTACCCGACCAACCGAAATTAATTCCGAAGTCAGCCTCCGGATTTTCTGCCCCACCCACTGCCGCGTGAATGATGAACGTTACACCTCCATAGTTTCGGCCACTGTTTCCATCTTCAGCAATCGGAAAGATGATCTCATTGCGAAGGGTATGATTATCCGCCAGGAATAAATTCCGGTAACTGTCATTCAGACTATACACTCCGGAGCTGATGATCTTGTTGCAATACTCGGCACACTCCGTATACCGTTTGTTGCCTGGGCCTAAGTAGACTTCAGCATTGAGATAAAGTTTAGCCAGCAGCATCCAGGCTGCTGCCTGATCAGCACGTGCATACTCATTTTCTCCGGGCTCTGCCAGACCTGGAATGATATCAAGCAGTTCAGATTCGATGTACTCAAAAAGAGCTGCACGGGATATCTGCTTCGGCAGAAATCCTCCCGGTGCATCTTGCTCTGTCACGAAAGGAACATTGCCCCAAAGATCAATCGCTACAGAATAGAAGAATGCTCTCAGGAAGCGTGCTTCTTCAACATAGCGCTTCACCTCTTCATGCATGCTTGCAGGAAGACTTTCAATTTTGGGAGGCACCACACGGATGTATTCATTACAAAACATGATGTTGATGAACACACGCTGGTAGAGTAACTGGTTATAGAAGTTCTGCTCCGACCAGTTGTGGCCATGGAGTTCCACCAGACCGGGGTCTCCCCAGGCACTGATACATTCGTCTGTGCTGATCTCCTGCAAACTCCAGTACGTGCGCATGAAGCTGGTTGTCCCTTCATCTGGCGCAGAGATCTCCGGCATGCCATATTCACCGCGCTGACCGGTTAAGGTCATGGAACCATAGAGCTTCGCGAGAAATTCTTTATACGATGCCGGATCTTTGAACACCTGGTTTGCCGTAGTGATGCGGTCGTTCAGTGGTTCTGTATCGAGGTCACCCACACAGGACGTTATACCTGTAAGCAGGACCGCGGAAAGAATAGAAATTATATATCGTTTCATGATCATTTTCTTTTTATGGATTAGAACGAAAGGTTCACATTCAGGAAATAAGCGCGCGTTCTTGGAAAGAAGTTGTTGTCAATGCCGCCTTCAACTTCCGGATCAAGTCCCGAATATTTCGTGATGACAAATGCATTCTGTACGCCTGCACCTATGCGGATATCCAGCTTGTCGTTGTGCAGGTCTTTGAAGGTGTATCCGAGATTGACATTATCAAGCTTGAAGAATGATGCATTCTCGATGTAGTAGTCAGAAAATCGGGTATCACCCGCTACATCAAACTTCGTGTCGTCAGCAAGTGTGCTCATGTTACGGATAAATCCCATCGAGCTGTAAAGCGAAGCGTATGTACTGTTCGCGCCTACGTTGTTGTACACATAGTTTCCGAAGTTGGCTCTTCCGCTGAAGCTGAAATCCCAATTGCTGTACGTCAGGCTGGAGTTGATACCCATCGTAACAACCGCATCGGGTTGCTTGTACACGTACAGGTCTTCTGTGTTGATCTGTCCGTCACCACTGCGATCGACATAGGCATCACGGATCGGATTTCCATCTGCATCATAGATCTGCTGATAGACATAATATGATCTGCGGGGAAATCCTACTTTATGCACCTGTATCGTTCCCGAAGTAGTCCCTCCAACGGCTCCAAGCGGAACATAATAATCCTTGTTGCCGGTGAGGTTAAGCTGGGAAATCTCATTACGCGTGTAGGCGATGTTATACCCCACGACCCATTGCACTTTATCATTCGAGATGATCTCTGCGTTCAGGTTCAGTTCAATACCATAGTTCTTCAGCTTACCAACATTGGTTGTCAGGTAGCTGGTGAAGTTCGAACCCACAGGAACAGGTACGTAGGCAATCAGATCATCAGAACTTTTCTGATACACATCCAGCGATCCGCGAAGGGCATTGCTGAAGAATCCAAAATCAAGACCCGCATTGATGGTGGTTGTCGTCTCCTCCCATTTGATTCCTTCATCATAACTATCCGGGCGAAGGGTATTGTAAAATGTATTTCCAAATGGATAACGTGATGCATCATCACTTCGCGTATAGGTAGGAATGTACGGGTAGTCGTTTCCGTAAATGTCCTGCTGACCGGTGACACCATATCCCAAACGCAACTTCAACTCGGATAAACTTCTCACACCGTTCATGAAATTCTCATCCGAAATTTTCCAGGCGAGCGCAACAGCCGGGAATAATCCCCAGCGTGTATCCGGTGAAAACCGTGATGTAGCATCATCACGTAATGTGGCGGTAAGGAGGTAACGATCCTTGTAGGTATAATTCAACCGGCCGAAGAAGGATATGAGATAGTATTCCGTTTTATAAACATTCTGACGCGTAGCACCTTCTCCCGCCACGTTCATCACCGAATCGCCACCTTCATTGTAGAAGTGTGACCAGGAATAACCACCCATGATCTCCATTTTACTATTGATCGAGCTCAGCTCTTTCGTATAGTTCAGGTAGAAATCGAGCAGTTCGTTCTGGCTCTTAGCCTCGTAGGGATTGTACTTTCCGCCAGCCGTAGTCGGTTCATATATCCACTGTGTTTTGTCTTTTACATTATTGTGACCTTTAGTCTCGGCATAATCGTAGCCCAGGTTCAGTGTGGCGTGGAGGTCTGGCAGAAAAGGTATTTCATAATCCAGCTTGGCATTACCGATACTTCTTTTCACTTCTGATGTGTTGTCGGTAAGATCAAGTCGCGCGACCGGGTTGGCTGGTGCCAGGTCAATACCCGGGCCATCAATCCCACCGGTTGTCCAGGTAGTATAACCTCGCCAGGCCGTATTACCATTGTGAACAGCCTTAGTAGGATCGTAGGCAATGGCATCTCCTACGGCAGCCTGATCAGCAAAGTTGTTGTTATTGAACATGCCTTTCACATTGATACTGACCTTGAGTTTATCGTTCAGGAATTTCGGATCAAGTCCGATAGACAGTGTTGTGCGTTCAAAGTTGTATGTCTTCAAAACACCATCGGTATTGTTGTAGCCCAGTGAAACACGGTAAGGTGTTTTCAATGCAGTGCCTGATACACTCAGATTATGATCCTGACCAAAGGCATCATCATAAATTTCATCCTGCCAGTCTGTGTTTTCGGTACCCAGCAGCGCAAGTACATTAGGTTGATCAGCATATTGCTGGTTGATCAGTGCACGGAATTCATCACCACTATATACATCCACCTTCTTCGGTGTGGTGTACATCGTTCCGGTAACATTGTAATTAATATTGAAAGTACCTGCGCCACGTTTCGTAGTGATCAGGATAACACCATTCGAGGAGCGTGACCCATAGATCGCAGCGGCAGAAGCGTCTTTGAGCACCGTCACGGATTCAATATCACCTGGGTTCAAAGTCGACAAAATATTAGGCGATCCTCCCAGGCTTGTATTACTGATGGGAACACCATCGATGATGATCAGCGGATCGTTACTGGCATTGAGTGATGCACCACCACGAATACGAATGGTTGACGTGTTACCAGGTGCACCACTGTTGGTCGTTACTACTACACCGGCAGTCTTTCCCATGATGAGTTCCTGCGGTGAATTGACAACACCTTTGTTGAACTGTTTCGCACCGACCACTGCGACAGCTCCGGTAGCGTCTGATTTTTTTACTTCGTCATAACCGATCACAACAATTTCTTCCAGCGTGGATACATCTGCACTGAGTGTTATTGAGATATCAGTTTGAGTGCCTACGGGAATTTCCTGCGAGGCATAGCCAACAAAAGAAAAGATCAGTATCGCATCGTCTTTGGTTTGAATGGTATACCGGCCTTCGTTGTCAGTGACCGTTCCATGCGTAGTACCTTTTTCAATGACGCTTACCCCGGGGAGTCCGAACCCGTCATCGGAAGAGGTTACGCGACCCGTAATGGTCCGCGTCTGTCCCCAGGCCTGTACCGTCATCAGGCACAGTGCAAAGAGTGCAAGGGGAATGAATTTTTGGTAAAGTCTGAACATATTTTGGTTTGGGTTAATGGTTAGTGTGCCTGTAAACCCGGGACGCTGGCCTGGCTGTCACAATCGTTTGCAGACGAAGACAAAAGAATGGAGATGATGAAGGGAGATCAACTCTTCGGAACCGAATCTAAAAAAATGTACTACGTCTTTTTTTGTAAGGCATTGATAATCCAATCTTTACAACTGAAATGGTGGATGGCGAATCTCAGCCATTTCTAACTCTATATATAAAGAGAAAGGGGCTTCAGATCGCCCGGATGCTCATGATCGTGCGATCAAACGCATCATTGGCTAGCATTGACTTGTTGCGAAGACGGGTTTTATAGGTATAGATCGTAGTGACGGAGTAATCCAGGATCTTGGCAATCCGCTCGTGATCGGTGATGCCCATCCGGATCAGCGCGAAGATCCGCAACTCGGTATTTAACAACTGACCATCCTTGAGCTGTATCCTGTCTTCTTCTTTAAACAAGGAGTTGAATACCGTTACAAAATCCGGGAACAGTTTAAGGAACACCCTGTCGAAATTGTTGTACAGCTCGTCACGTTCGTGTTTGATGTTGATGCTGTCAACGGTGAAGCGCAGGTCTTCCAGCTTTTTGGTCATCAGCTTCATGTCCAGCGATTTCTTGAGACTATCCAGGCGTGTTATGTATTCAGCGGTAGTACTGAAGTAATACCATACATACTCTTCCTTGATCCGGTTCGCCTCATTGAGTTGATGATTGATTTCCGTGAGTGACGCATTCGCCTGCGTGATGAGCTCATTCGCCTTTTTGATCTTCCGGTTCTGCCTGAAGATGATGACGAGAAAACCAATGACACTTGCCGTCAGTACCGTAAGTAACAGCGAATAGGTGAACAGCATTTTCCGGTTTGACTCGATCATACTGAGCTGCCTTCCTTCAATCACGGGAAAGATGGCAGACACCTGTGCCTTGCGATGACGCGCCCCATAGAAGTCTGCGTCTTCCATGGCAATGCGGATGTACTTGTAGGCTGATTCTATATCACCTTCTTTGTACAGCATTTCCGCCAGGCGCATGGTGGCGAGTGTCTCTTTTGTGTTAGAGTGAATGTCAGCAATGGCCGCGCGGATGATCATCTCCTTGGACTTCTCCGTTTCGTTAGAATAGTAATAGATAAAACTTAACGTACTGGTAGCTACTGCATACTGTGGCGTGGTCAGTTCAAAACCGGAGATCATTTTCTCGTACAATGCGCGGGCTTCATCCATCTGTCGAAGGTGCAACGTCTTCAACCCTTTCATTAACAGAAAGTCAAATGAACCGGGTTTGATAAAATTCATGGCTGAATCTGTGTATGCATTGGCACGCTCGGCATAGTTGTTCAGGTAGTAATTATCCTGACTGAAATCGGCCAGGTCATAACAGGTACGTGCCAGTAGGTAATAGTATTCCACTTTTAATGTGTCGGGTAATCTTAGTGGAGAAGAAATGGTTTGCAACGTGTCCAGCGCTTCATGGAACAGACCGGCTGAGATCAGCACAAATGTCATTTTCATTTTGGCGCTGTTGATCTTTATGGGTTCATGATCTGCATCGGCTACTTTTTGTAATTGACGGGCATAGAAAAATGCAGAATCGTATTTGAAAGATTTGTACAATTCATAAATACGGAGGTAAGCATCAAACTTTTTATCGGTCGGAGCCTGGACAGCCTCTTTCTTAAATGCTTCGATCTCCGTCAGTTGTTGCTGTTCATAATCAGCCCGTTTTTCAATTTCAAGGTTCAGCACACGCAACAGACTATCGCTGGCAGATTGGGCTATGGAACAATGGAGGGTGGAAACAAGGAAAATACTCAGGAAATACTTCATGGGCCGATAAAGGTTTCAAGGTATAAAAAGCAAATGAAAGTTACCTGCTCCAATCCTGTTCCATCGCCCGCATCCGGACACGTCTGCATTGTATGCGAACAAATCAGAAATACTCGCCTGCTTAAAAACCGCTTTTCTCACCGCTATTTGACTCTTTTCGAAAATGGCACTATTATTAATACTACAAATGAGAATTAATTACTGCCATGAAGAAATATCAGCTGGGCGAGTTTGAAGAAGTTGTGATGCTTACTGTAGGCATACTGCACAATGATGCGTATGGCATTTCCATCAAAAAGGAAATCGAAAGCCGGCTATCACGCAACGTAAGTGTTGGCGCTTTGCAAACCGCATTGAAGCGTCTGGAAGATAAAGGTTATCTCAAATCACACGATGGTGAAGCCACACAGGAGCGTGCGGGAAGACCCAAACGCTACTACGTCATCACGGCCTACGGAAAGAAAGCGTTGGAGTACACGCGGTCAACGCGGGAAGATCTTTGGAAAGCCATTCCGAAAGTTTCGTGGGAACTTAAGTTAAGTTGACAGTAGGCATTAAGCAGTAGACAAACTGTATTCATGTTGTCAATTGCATATTGTCAATTGTCAACTCACTAGATAAGAAATGAAAAAACAAGTTATACCTCCCCGATTCTTCCTCCGCTTCTTTCGCTGGTTCTGTCACCCAACGTTGCGTGACCGGATTGAAGGTGACCTCCACGAGTTATATCACGAACGGATCACGGCTGCCGGAAAACGAAATGCTGATTTGAAATTTATACGCGATGTGATCTTACTATTCAGACCTGGAATTATAAAACCGTCAAATCCATCATCCTTAAACCAGTATGATATGTTTAAAAGTTACCTCACCATTGGCTGGCGAAATCTGTTGAAAAATCAGGGATACTCCTTTATCAATATCGGGGGACTTGCTTTCGGCATGGCCATCGCCATACTGATCGGCTTATGGATATGGGATGAAATAACATTCAACAGCTACCATCAAAACTACGACCGGCTTGCCATGGTATTGAAACAGAATACCATGGATGGCAACGTTAAAACATCGTATGCCATCCCACGGCCACTTGAAAATGTCATGCGCGATACTTACGGCAATTCATTCACTCACTTATCGATGTCTACCTGGTCGGATGAAAATATCCTGAGTGCGGGTGAACAGAAAATTTCCAGGAAAGGAAACTATGTACAGGTTGATTTTCCTGAAATGATCTCATTGAAGATGATCTCGGGAACCCGCAATGCGTTAGCCGATCACTCGTCTGTCTTGTTATCGCAATCCACCGCAGAAGCATTATTCGGCACAGCCGATCCGATCAATCAACTCATGCGCATCGCCAATACCTATGATGTAAAAGTTGCCGGTGTGTTTGAAAATCTGCCGCATAACTCTCACTTCAGGGAAATCGACTTTCTGGCCAGCTGGGAAATGTACGCTGATTCACAGGAATGGATGAAACGGGCTGCCACTCGCTGGGACAATAATTCCTTTCAGCTCTTCGTACAGCTCGCTCCCGGGGAAGACATACAACATGTGGCTGAAAAAATTAAACCTCTTATTGCGATCCACTCGAAAGACAACACCTTTAAACCCAAGGTACTGCTTCACCCCATGCACGACTGGCATTTACGTTCCAAATGGAATACCAATGGTGTACAGGAAGGCGGCCGTATAGGGCAGGTTTGGATATTTGGTACTATTGGTGCGTTTGTGTTGCTCCTGGCGTGTATCAACTTCATGAACTTAAGCACAGCACGGTCTGAGAAGCGCGCGAAAGAAGTTGGTATCCGAATGACTATCGGGTCCGTCAGAAGCCAGCTGATCCATCAGTTCTTGAGTGAATCCTTTCTGGTGGTTCTGCTTGCCTTCATCGTAGCCATGGGTATTGTATCCGTTACGTTGCCATGGTTCAATGGTCTGTCAGACAAACACATCATCATTAACTGGATCAACCCGTTTTTCTGGTCGATCAGTGCAGCGTTCATTTTAATCACCAGCCTGCTGGCAGGATCTTACCCGGCTTTCTTTCTCTCATCGTTCCGTCCCGTGAGCGTGCTGAAGAGCACCTTCAGGACGGGAAGGATTGCTTCGCTTCCCCGGAAAGTATTGGTTGTGGTACAGTTCACCGTATCCATAGCGCTTGTCATTGGCACCGTGATCATTTATCAGCAAATCCAGTTTTCTAAAAACAGACCGATCGGCTATGACCGCAACGGACTGATCATGATCCAGGTGAAATCACCAGACCTGATGGGAAAGTATGACGCCCTACGAACTTCCCTGATCAACACCGGTTACGTTGTGGATGTAGGCGAATCCTCCAGTCCCCTGATGCAGATCTGGAATAACAGCAGCGCCTTTCGCTGGCAGGGTAAAGATCCGGATATGCAGTCGTCTGATTTCGGTATCATCTCCGTGACACACGAGTACGGTGCTGCCGTAGGATGGAAAATAAAAGAGGGAAGAGACTTCTCCCGGGATTTTCCGGATTCTACCGCATTGATACTAAATGAAGCTGCGGTAGAATTCATCGGTACGGAAGATCCAATCGGTTTTGAAATCATGCGCGGAGATAATAAGTTCCATGTCATCGGTGTGGTGAAAGACATGATCATGGAATCACCTTATAAGCCAGTCCGTCCTAACATTTATGCACTGGACAACGCCTATGAAGATGTAAACTGGATCAACGTGAAGCTTCGTTCTGACAAAAGTCCACATGAAGCCATTGCCGCTATTGAAGGCGTTGTGAAGAAGCTCGCACCCGCTATACCTTTTGATTATACGTTTGCAGATGAAGAATACGCACTAAAATTTGACGGAGAAGAAAGGTTCGGTAAGCTGGCAAACACCTTTGCCGTGCTGGCAACTTTAATCAGTTGTCTGGGACTGATCGGCTTATCCTCTTTTGTGGCTGAACAACATACCAAAGAGATCGGCATCCGCAAAATACTGGGAGCCTCCATCCCACAACTCTGGCATATGCTTTCAGGAAATTTTATCGTATTGGTAATGATTTCCAGCGCCATCGCTATACCCCTTGCCTGGTATTACATGAATGGTTGGCTGAATCACTACCAATATCATATTGAAATGTCGTGGGTAACTTTTGCCCTTACGATAACCGGAGCTTTGCTCATCACCATACTGACGGTAAGTTATCAGTCGGTTAAAGCAGCTATGGCTAATCCGGTGAAGAGTTTGAAGTCAGAATAAAAAGTCGACAGTCTACGGTCCACAGTCG
>DASXWH010000217.1:0-24623 GCA_036503775.1 Ohtaekwangia sp. | reverse complement strand
CTGTTCTTTTTTTTAGTTTAGATTATAGAGATGAGTCAAAAAATGAGTTTAGGAAGTTGCTTCAAAGTATTGACAGCTTATGTATTAGTGGTAATGAAGCTGTGATAGGAAAGTTTATTTTATTGTCACAATTTGTGGACGGCTATTTTGCTGAGGATTATTTTAATAGTGCAGATCAGCTATGTAGACGTGAATCTAAAGTTTTTTGCAAGGTATTTAAGAGTATAGATGTTGCGAAAAAGCAAAGATTAATAGCGCATGGCATTAATTGTAAAAAATAGTCCTTCCGTTTGACTGGAAGGAACTAACCATTATTGGGGGAGAGTGATTCTCCTGACGGTTTTGATCGGTTGGTTAAATTCACGCGAAGTTATAAATAGCCCACCGTTACAGATTCTTCGAAAAGAAAGTTGATAGCCAGATTAACCTCAGCATTGCATCGTGTGATTGGTTAAACTGTGCGCTAAAATTCTTACCTTCAATTTTCAGAGCCAGGAAAAAAAATTGTGAGAAGCATTATGCGAGGTGTTATTGCCTGGGTGTTGTTATGTATTGCTTTTAACTCGGCTGCAGACCCGCAACCTGAGGTCTCTTTCATCCCGAATAAAAATCAATGGAACAGGGATGTACTGTTTTATTCACCGGTGCAATCGGGTTCATTGATATTCTATAATAACAGGATCCAGTTCCTGTTCCGGGAAAACATTCGAAAAGATATCATCGCAGACAAGAAAATTCAGAAAGGTATTCCGCTGGAATCTGGTGACGAAGAGCATCGCAGCACCGGTCATCTGGTTCAGGTTCAATTCCTCAGCAGTAACATCATGGCAGAAGTTTCGGGTGAAGGTCAATTAATCACGCGGTATAATTACTTTTTATCAGACGACAGATCCCAGTGGGCTTCGAATGTGCCTGCATTTGAAAAGGTACATTATTCAGAAATGTATTGCGGAATAGACTTGCTCTATTATTCTCAGGGTAAGAATGTAAAGTATGAATGGATTGTCTCACCCTTAACGGATCCGGGTATTATTCAAATGGAGTATTCCGGTATTGACAATCTTGAGCTTCATGATGAGAACTTATATTTTAAGACATCCGTCAATGAAGTTTGGGAAATGAAACCCCTGGCATATCAGGTGAAGAATGGAAATAAAGTAGTGATTCCATGTCGCTATAAGTTGCAGGGTAAAACAGTACAGTATGAATTTCCGGAAGGATATGATGAATGCGAAACATTGATCATTGATCCGATTTTAATTTTCTCTGCTTACTCGGGCTCTACAACGGATAACTGGGGAAACACGGCTACCTACGATTCCCGGGGTAATGTGTATTCCGGAGGGATGGTTAGAACCGGTTTCGGATTTCCTACCACGGTTGGAGCTTTTCAGGAAGATCATGCCGGAGGACAGTGGGATGTAGGTATATTAAAATATGATTCGTCAGGATCGCGCCTGCTTTACTGTACCTACCTGGGCGGGGGCGGTACAGAGACACCCCAAAGCCTGGTAGTGAATAGCGCTGATGAATTATTGATACTCGGGGCTACAGGTTCAGCAGATTTTCCGATAACAAATACATCAGCTTTTCTCGGAGGCACTTCCATCGATCCGCTTTCCGGAATATTGTACAATCAGGGGACGGATATTTTCATAGCAAAGCTAAGTTCGGGTGGTGATGAGCTTTTGGGCGGAACTTATCTGGGAGGAACAAAGAATGATGGAGTGAATTTTATTTCCGGCCAAATGGGTACGAATACAAAAGTGGAAAGCCCGCTTGCCCGTAATTATGGTGATCAGCTTCGGGGAGATATCATCACAGACGCTGATAATTTTGTGTACATCGCTTCCAACACATTATCCGCTGATTTTCCTATCGTTAATACAGCTTCCGTGTATAATGGAGGCTCACATGATGCTGTTGTTGTAAAACTTCAACCGGATCTATCGGCTATTTCATGGAGCCGATTTATAGGGGGAACCAGCACAGACGCAGCATACTCCATCAAGTTTGATGCAGCACAGAATATTTATGTTGCCGGAGGAACAGTGAGTGCGTCCATAGCTGGTATGAATGGATTCAGGGCCACTAACCAGGGAGATGTTGATGGATGGATAATGTCTCTTGCTCCGGATGGGAACACGGTAAACGGAACATTTCTGGGAACATCAGCTTATGATCAGTGCTATTTTGTTGATCTGGATACGGATGGAAATGTTTTTCTGTTTGGTCAGACAAAAGGTAATTATCCGGTGAGCAGATCACAGGGCGTATATAACAATCCCAACTCCGGGCAATTTATTCAGAAGTTATCCGGCAATCTGAAAGACACATTGTATTCAACCGTTTTTGGTACCGGAGGAAATAACCCCAATATTTCACCCACGGCATTTCAGGTAAATGATTGTGGCTACCTGTACCTCAGTGGATGGGGAGGAAGAATAAACGCAGCACAGCAAGGAGCCATAATTCGAAATTATGTTGGCGGCAGTACCCTGGGACTCCCCATAACAAGTGATGCTTATCAGCCTACCACGTTTGGCAATGATTTTTACCTGATGGTATTGTCAGCTGATGCTACAAAATTTTTGTATGGAACTTTTCTGGGCGGCAGAATAAGTGCCACACACGTAGACGGAGGTACAAGCCGGTTTGATAAGCAGGGAATCGTTTACCATGCGGTATGTGCCGGTTGTGGGGGAAATGATGACTTTCCTGCGGTCAATGTACCTCCGTTGCATCAGACCAACCGGAGTACGAATTGTAATAACGCGGTGTTCAAATTTGACTTGTCACTCCTTAAGGCTCGTTTGCAAACCAATTCAATTCATTTTAATTCCCCGGGAATCAATGTGATCTGTGTGCCGGATGAAATTGTTTTTCAAAACCAAAGTTTTGGAGGCGAAATTTATGAATGGGATTTAGGAGATGGTACGAAAGTAACAAAGACCGATACATCCATGATCATTCATCAGTACCAGGAGTATAACCGGCAGTATACCATCTGGTTGAAAGCGATTGACCCGGGTACCTGCAAAGGAAAAGATTCGGTGTCGGTAGTTATTTCCGTGTACAAAGCTGAGGCGGATGTTCAGGAGGACGATGAATTATGTGAAGGCGTGGAATATACGTTAATGGCATCCGGAGGAGATCAATATGCATGGACAGATCAAACCGGTAATTTTCAATCGTCATCGCCACAGCCTAAAGTATCACCCAAAGACACTACGGAGTATTATATCGCCATAACAGAAACCACGGGATGTGTCTATCGCGATACAGTGCAACTGAATGTGATACCCGGTATCCATACAGATTTTGAAATGGAAAGACAGAAGAGTTGCTTCGCCCGCCCTTCTGTAACGTTGCAAAATGTAACGGATAGTCTTTGGAGTACAGACCTGACCTACTTTGACCTGGGGGATGGTACCACTTCAGATGCTGTAAGCCTGACACACAATTATGAAGCAGATGGACTATACACCATAAAGCTGGTGGGAATACGGGAAGCAGGGCAGGAAGTATGTGTTAGTGAAAAATCGGAACAGGTACACGCTTTTACATTGAATATTCCGAATGTGATAACACCGGCAGTAAAAGACGGATCTAACGATACCTTTATAATAGAGTATGGCAATGATCATGCAACACCGGGAGATTTTGGCTTTACAGTTGCACTTACCGTATACAACCGCTGGGGTCACGAGATTTATAAATCCACTGATTATAAAAATGATTGGTCAGGAGACCAGGTTGCATCCGGAATTTATTATTACGAAGTAGAGATTGAAGACCATGCAACCTGTAAAAGCTGGCTACACATAATGAAACCCTGAATGGATTGTACTTAAAAGGTTTCCTGAAACACCACCTCCGGGCGCTTGCTGATCATGGGAAGTTTTTTCATGGAGCTTACTTCTACGGTATATATGCCAAAGTCTTCTGTTACTTTTCCGGTAATGAAATAAAACCCTCGTCCGCGGAAGGGGTATTGAAGCGCTGAGTCAGGGAAATGTACGGTGTCAAAAACCTCTCCGTGTTTGTCGTAAAAAGTACCAAAGCACATGTGTTCACCTTTTAAAGTTCGTGCATCTTTGGTGGTAACAACATATCCGGTGATACTTACGATCTGTTCATTCATTTGACGTAATGTTCGGGCCACCGCATTACCTAATGTTGTTGCTGAAATCAGTTTGAATGGATCACATAACGGGAAGCCGAGAAGTTCAATCTCGTCAAAAGCATCTTCCTGTTCGTTATGTTGCAGAAGGGGCAGCGGATATTCTTTAGGCTCTGTGTCGAAAAGGTCGATGGTTGTTTTTGATCGCAACTTCGCGTTGCCAAAGTAGAGCATGGCTTCCCAGAGCAATCGCTGTTTGCTTTTTCCGGTAAAACGAAAGGATCCCATGCGAATAAGAATGCGTACCTGTTCTAGTCCTAAGGTATTCCTTCGTAAAAAATTATCCAGACTTTTGTAATCTCCATTTTGCTGTCGCTCTGCAGCAATGTGCTGTGCTACTTTACTTTCCAGGCTTTTAAGATGGATAAAACCGATATAGATTTCAGTATCATAAATGGTGGTTAGGTATTCGCTGCGATTGACACATGGCGCGGAAATGATCGCACCATTCATTCGGGCTTCGTGAAAATAAAATTCAGTTCTGTAAAAGCCTCCGAAATTGTTGATCACACCAACCATAAACTCCAGCGGATAATACGCTTTCAAAAACAGGCTTTGATAGCTTTCTACCGCATAACTGGCAGAATGTCCTTTTGCAAATGAATAGCCCGAAAAGCTTTCAATCTCGAACCACACCCGGTCCGATATTTTACGGTCATGTCCTTTCTTGTCGCATTCTTCAAAGAAGCGTTCACGAACGCGTTGAAACTCTTCACGAGAACGATATTTACCCGACATGCCTCTTCGCAAAACGTCAGCCTCGGTGAGTGTAATTCCGGCAAACCGATTGGCAACTTTGATCACGTCTTCCTGGTAGACCATCACACCAAAAGTGTCTGCCATGAGCCGGTCCATTTCAGGATGAATGGATTCATATGTACCACCTTTTTGGGTAATGTGAAATCGTTCAATATAGGCACGCATCATTCCTGAACTGGCAACGCCCGGTCGTATGATTGAGCTGGCAGCAACCAGGGTGATGTAATCGTCACAACGTAGTTTACCAAGTAACATGCGCATGGCAGGCGATTCAACATAGAAGCACCCCATTGCCCTGCTGCTGCGCATAAGATTTTGTACTTTACGGTCTTTCTTGAAATCACTGAAACGGTAGATATCCACGTTGATACCTTTATTACGTTTTACATGCTTGACAGTCTCCTTGATATGTCCAAGCCCGCGTTGGCTGAGTATATCAAATTTGTATATACCAAAGTCTTCAGCACTGTGCATTTCGAAATGGGATACCGGCAGACCCTTTGGTGGAAGTTCGGTAGCCGTATAGGCATAGATGGGTTTATCCGTAATCAATACACCACCGGCATGAATTGAAATATTGGCTGGCAATTCTTTGCTGATGATGTATTCTGCATAAGCATATACTTTCTGAGCAATGTGATCACGCTCATTTTTGATTTTTCGTGTTTCCACGAGATCATCGATTTCTTCTTTGGGTAATCCGAATACCTTTCCAAGTTCGCGTATGATGGATTTGCCCTGGTAGGTAACATGTGTGCCCAACAGGCAGACGTGGTCATGGCCATAGGTCTTAAAAATATAATCGTAAATAGCATCACGGTTGTCCCATGAAAAATCAATATCAAAATCCGGGGGAGATGTTCGTTCTTCGTTGAGAAATCGTTCGAAGTACAGATCGAGTTCAATAGGGTCTACGTTTGTGATGCCGAGGCAATAGGCCACTGTGCTATTGGCTCCGCTTCCGCGGCCTACCAGATCAAACCCCTGCCGCCTGGCGTAATTGACAAGATCATACGTGATGAGGTAGTAGGAAGCAAATTCTTTGTTGGCAATGATATTTAATTCCCGTTCAACCCGTTCCCACACGACTTTATTTTCCCTGTAAAGCCGTTCGAAACCTTTTTTGGTTTCTGCCCGGAGATAGGCTATGTCTTCTTCCCGGCTACCGCTGATAATTTTTTTGTTTTTGTCCTTGCCGATTTCACATTCGATAGAGCATTGATTTATCAGGTTGCGTGTGTTGTGGATCAGCTCGGGAAAGCGTTCAAATTGCCTTTCCAGATCAGACTCAGGGATCATGTATTCATTACGGTCGGCTTGCTGATGTTCGGGGAGTTTACTTAATAAGGTATTGTGAGCAATGCAACGCAGGAGGCGATGTGTATTATGATCACGGTAGATCAGCTTGTTGTTCTTTTTCTCAGGAGGCAGAAAAGTTACCGGATGCAGTATTACAAACCTGTCCATAAATTCTTTTGAAGTTTGATGTACCGCAAAAGAATTTATTTCGGATTTACGAATGCCTGTGAACTCATTTGGTCGGAGTTCTTCAGGTTCAATTTTCCCGAATGGATAAATGATAAAAACATTATCAAAGGAAGGAGCGCGATAGGGAAGAGGCTCAGATTCACGGTTATGGTAAGAAAGGAAACGGTTAACAGCTTCGAAACCTTCATTATTTCTGGCGATAGCAATGTAGAGTAATTCATGATCCCGTCTGAACTCGATACCCACCGCGATATCTAAAACATACGATTCCTTACCGAATCTGGTGAGACCATTTTCACAGGGAAGATGGGTATCCCGGATTCGCAGCATCTCCAGGTAGGAAGCTGTGTTGTTTATTTCAGTCAGTACAAGTTTATGAACCCCACATCGTTTCGCTTCCTGAAAAAGAGTTTCTATGGGTAAAGTACCATATTTGAAGCTAAAGCCGGTGTGGCAATTCAGATACATAAGTTCTTCCTTTAGAAGATTTACTCTCCAAAGGGAATATCCTTGTAATGTACCCACTGGTTGTCACCGCGGACAAGCACGGTAATGCGATCACATAAGAAGTGCTGGCTATACGGCATGTCTTTCAGATATGGCCAGGCTTTGAGGAAATCCTCTGCTGTTAATTTTTTAGCGATAGTGATATGAGGCGTGTATCCTGATTCTTCTTTAATTAGTTTTTCGAAGATATCCCGAACGGGATATTTGTTCACGATGTCCATATAGATCGTACGTTTGGATCCATTGTAGAATACGTTCAGATCCTTAATGAAAATATTGAATGGCTTAAACCGTGCGGCTTTGGTTTCTACATGCCGGATCATATCGTCTACATGAGCATCACTGTATTTGAATAATGAAATGTGGGCTTTGGAATACCGGTCGTCAAATTCATGACCGATCAGGTAATGAACATCATCTTTTAATACAAACACATCACTCATGATGTGTCGTGGTGGCGAGATGATAAAGAAAAGTTCTTTTACGGGATTACTGATCTTTACGGATGTTGATTTCATATGCATTATTTTTAATTATTTCTTTAGCGTAAGTTCGATTTGAACATATTCATTTCCATCTTCACCCGTTTGTTGACATCAATGGTGGTAGCACGTACGAGCTTCTCTACACCATGTTTATGTTTGATCCAATCGATAGCTTCATACAGGTTGATGCTTTCTTCGGTATCATCAAACAGGTTGATCTGGTGATTACCATGCACCAGGCCACTGAGACGAACTCCCACCAGGCGTATTAACATTCTGCGGTTGTAGAGTTTATCGAAGAGTTGTGTTACTGTATTCAGCAAAACATGGTCTGAAGACGTGTAGGGGATATGCACCTGTTTGGTTTCTGTATCAAAATTTGAATACCGGATTTTCACTGTGATACACGAAGTAAGCTTCATCTGGCTGCGAAGCTGAAAGGCTACCTTTTCCACCATGGCAATCAGAATGGACTTTAATCGCTTTACATCAATGGTGTCATGATCGAATGTGCTTTCGGTGGAAATTGACTTCTGTTCGCTGTAGGGTACCACCGGAGAGCTGTCAATACCATGGGCTTTGTTCCACAGGCTAATACCATTTTTCCCGAAGGCGCTCACCAGAAAGTGAACAGGCATTTCGCGAAGGGTAGCTACGGTACGAACGCCCATGTCATATAAGAATGAAGCGGTCTGTTTTCCGATCATCGGAATTTTTTCGATAGACAATGGTGCTAGAAATGCCGCCTCGGTACCTGCCGGTATTTGCCTTTCTGCATTGGGCTTGAACTCATTGGTAGTAACTTTTGATACAAGCTTGTTTACAGACATACCCAGTGAAATGGGAAGCCCGCTGTTATCCATGATTTTTTTGCGCAGTTCTCTGGCCCATTTAAAAGCACCGAAGTAGCGGTCCATTCCGCTGGCATCAATGTAAAATTCATCGATGGACGATTTCTCAAACATGGGAGCTGAGTCAGCTATGATTTCAGTCACCAGGTGCGAGTTCAGGCTATAGGATTCAACATCCCCGGAAATCACTTTGGCATCCGGACAAAGCTGCATGGCCAGGTACATTGGCATAGCAGAATGTACTCCGAACCTCCGGGCTTCATAGCTACAGGCAGCGACCACGCCTCTTCGGCTGCTACCGCCTACAATAAGAGGTAAGCCTTTCAGATCCGGATTGTTTTTACATTCAACAGCTACGAAGAAAGCATCCAGGTCGAAGTGTATAATGTTCCTGTCCATGACGCTAAATAACTAAAAATATTAGTTAATAGTTTTGGTTTTAAACTAATTATTTTAGATTTGTGTCATCATTGACGAACAACGTATTCTTGCTGATGCCATAGCTAAGTTTTGATGTTCTCAATGATTCTATAGTTGGTATCTCTGAACCTCTCTTGCCAGTTCACAAATTGGCGGAGGGGTCTTCGGAGTTGCCATACTAAGTTGTTGACGTTAGATTGTAAATTGCTCAGATAAATATTAAAGACTAAGGTTTGTAATTGACAATTGATCATCGATAATTGATAATTGATAATTGTATTTAATCGTATCTCGTAAATCGTACTTCGTACATCAACTATGGCAATCGTAAATAAAAACCTGAAATTTCTTCGTACTCAAAAAGGCCTGACCCAAAAACAACTGGCGGAAAAACTGGGCCTGAAGCAAGCTGCTATCGGTGCATATGAAGAAGAGCGCTCTACACCTCCATTGGCCTCTCTATTGGATATCGTTAAAATATTTAATGTAAATCTGGATGCACTTGTGAATCAGGATCTAAGTAAAACTCCTGATCTGTCTAAAAAGAGTGTTCCTTTTGGAAAAGGCAAAGAAGTATTAGCCATTACGGTAGACAGTAATAATAAAGAGAATGTTGAACTGGTTTCCCAAAAAGCTTCGGCAGGTTATCTGGGTGGATACCAGGATCCTGAATTTGTAAAAGACCTTCCTAAAATCAGTATGCCTGTTCTACCCCGGAACAGAACCTATCGCGCATTTGAAATTCAGGGTGACTCTATGTTACCGGTTCAACCCGGAAGTATCATATTCGGAGAATATATTGAAGATGTATCCGGCATAAAAAATGGTAAGCTTCACATTCTGGTAACGCAACAAGACGGCATTGTTTTCAAACGCGTTTTTAATTTTGCTGATGACGAAGGAAAATTATTACTGGTATCAGACAATCGTCAATATGAACCCTATACAATTGCGTCCGATGATGTGATGGAAGTTTGGTCAGCCAGGGCCTTTTTCTCCAATCAGTTTCCGGAAGGGGAGAGTGATAACATAAAACTTTCAGATCAGCTGGCGTTGCAGGTAGTGAAACTTCAGCAGGAAGCCGCTAAGAAAAAGAAATAACAGAAGCACGTTGTGACGGTGAACTGCTATGTAGTTCATACTAAATAAGAAACCGCTAGCCTTCTTTTTTGGGAAGCACAACCCTGAACAAGGTACCTTCATCAAGCTGGCTTTCTACTTCAATTTTCCCGTTGAGTTTTTCCACCTGCTGCCTTACCAGATACAGGCCCAGTCCTTTACCCTGGGTATGGGTGTGAAAACGTTTATAAAGCTTGAAGATTTCTCCCTGAAATCGTGACAGATCTATACCCAGGCCGTTATCTGATACTTCGAGTACAATGTTTTTCTCCCGATGATACGTTGAAATTTTGATAACCGGTTTCCGATCCGGAGATCTGTACTGAATGGCATTGCTGATCAGGTTATATAATATGCTGTTTATATACGCCTTGACTGAGTTAATATTATTTGCGTCTATATTTTTTTCGATTGCTACATCGTTGGTCTCCAGAAAATTATTGAGAGACTGTGTTATGAGCATTAATTCACGATCGATCAGTACATCCTCATAGATTGAGTACCGGTCACTTCGTATCTCGATGATTTTGTTAAGGTCCTGAATGATGGTCTCCAGCGACTGAGCTGATTGAGCAATCAACTGCAGGATTTCATTTTTATCAGCTTCAGTGGAACTGATTTTATGAATGTTTATAAGTCCCAGTACACTGGCCACAGGCCCGCGTAAATTGTGTGATACAGTATATGAAAATTGCTCCAGCTCCGAATTCTGAATTACCAGTTGCTGATTGGTATGGAGAAGATCTCTGCTTTTTTCATCAAGAGAAGTTTCCAGCAGTCTGTTTTGTTCTTCCAGTTCAGCTTTTTGGCGTTCGATCTCATTGTTGGCCATTACTAAACTATCCTGGCTTTGAAGAAGTTCTTCACTTTGAGCCTGGATCTCTTCATTCTGTGTTTCAATGTCCTGGTTAAGGTCGTACAGTGCACGATTTACACGTTCAAGCTCATTGTTTTTCTGGTTTAACCCGGCAATGAGTTGATCATTCTGGAATTCAAAATCGTCTACAATTTTCTTGAGGGAAACGACACTACCAATGAGCAGAAAATAGGCCAGGTATAAGGCCAGATTCCCGGATATATATTCCTGTGCGGTAGGTAATGCATGCAGGCTGCTGAACCACCTGACCAGAATATCCACTGATGCGAAATACAGCAGGTTAATACCCTGGCAGATATACATGAGTTTGCGTTCGCGGTTGGTAAAGATAAGTACCGGTAGCACCGCTGTTGCCAGTAGTACAGAGTATACACCGGGGCCTTGCTTGTATTCAAATGCAGCATAGTTTTGAACGCGCGGAAGAATAAGCAAAAGCATTGACGTAAAGGGAATGGCCGCGGTAAGTAAAATGCGACTTAGGGTATGGGCGCCAATGTGGTTTAGTATAACCAGGCTAAACAGAAGAACAGTGGTAGTCAGTATGGTGGTGTCAAAGTAATTCCACCCGTTTCGGAGGGAATAGAACAGATAGGCTGTGGTAGCAATTCCGGAAATGACAGCAACCCGGTTTGTAAGGATGATGGCGCGTATCAGAAGTTTCGGTTGCGAACCGGTTACACCGAGGTGTGTTACCTTCTTCAGAAATGATACCATGCAGTAAACGTTTTATGAATATGGTCAGGGTTTAACGAAGCCAGTTGATTTCTTTTTTCAGCAGGTCTAAAGTCTTTTGTTCGGGTGAATCAGGTGCTGGCTGGTAATTATATACCCACTGAGCCTGGGGGGGTAAGCTCATGAGGATAGATTCGGTTCGTCCATCGGTGTCCAGGCCAAACTTGGTTCCTCTGTCCCACACCAGATTAAACTCCACGTACCTTCCTCTCCTGAGGTATTGCCATTGCTTTTGTTGCTCATTAAAAGGTAATGAATAATTTTTTTTCATGTAGTAGGTGTAGATAGGGGCAAACGCAGATCCTACTGATTTTACAAAATCAAAACGTGATTCTTTTGTGAATCCGCCCTCGTCTTTCAGGTAGTCAAAGAAAATTCCGCCAACACCGCGGGTTTCATTTCTGTGTTTAATAAAAAAATAATCATCCGCCCATTTTTTGAAATTCGGATAGTATGATGAATGGTGTTGATCACAAACCTGCTTCAATTGCTGGTGAAAATACCGGGCATCACTTTCATTCACATAATGGGGAGTCAGGTCTATTCCGCCACCAAACCACCAGATTCCATTACTCATTTCAAAGTAACGTGTATTCATGTGGATTATCGGTACCATCGGGTTATGCGGATGGATTACAATAGATATCCCGGTGGCAAAGAAATCGGTTTGACTATCAACACGTAAGTTCAATGATTTCAAAACGGGTTCTGGCGCGGAGCCCCAGACTGCTGAAAAATTCACTCCACCCTTTTCAATAATGTTTCCGTCAGTAATCACTTTGCTGATACCACCACCACCGGCTTTGCGTTCCCAGCTATCGCTGATGAATTTACCTTTGCCGTCTGCCAGTTCGAGTTGGTTGCAGATATCGCTTTGGAGGGTAATGAACCAGTCACGTATCAATTCCTTTGTCACCATCCCGCAAAGTTAAACGTTATCTGTTAACCGCTATCGGATCACCGTCATTGTATGGGCTGGAATTGATATTTATTTCAGAATTCATGAGCAGCAAGAGGCGGGCGATCATTACTGGATAATCATTATCTTTAAGCTGAGACCAGACAAAATATTATGGCTGTTGATGAGACGACAAGAGCCAAGAGAAAATCACGCATGTTAATTGACCGTGATATTCTTTTTCGAGCTTATGAATTGATGTGCACGGCTAAACAAATGGCCGAAACATATGATGAAAACCGGGAAGTTTGCAGCAAGTATGTTCATAGTACTTCCCGCGGACACGAAGCCATTCAACTGGCAGCGGGATTGCAGTTAAGACAATTCGATTATGCATCCCTGTATTACCGCGATGAGTCGATGTTATTGGGTATGGGGTTAGAGCCTTATGAACTCATGCTGCAGTTAATGGCTAAACGTGATGATCCGTTCTCCGGAGGAAGGTCATACTATGGTCATCCATCATTGAAGCGTCAGGGTTTTCCTATTATACCACACCAAAGTTCAGCAACGGGTATGCAGGCTATCCCGGCTACGGGTATGGCACACGGTATTGTTTACCTGGATTCTCAGGGGCTACTTAGAACGGAAGAAAAACCAATAGTACTTTGTTCACTGGGAGATGGATCGGTAACTGAAGGTGAAGTGGCTGAAGCTTTTCAGATGGCTGTGCTTAAAAAACTACCGGTTCTTTATCTGGTTCAGGATAATGACTGGGGAATTTCTGCGACCGCAAAGGAGATGCGGGCAATGGATGCCTATGAGTATGCTGCCGGTTTTAAGGGTATGGAACGTATGGCCGTTGATGGTTCTGATTTTATTGATTCATTCCTTGGACTCAAAAAAGCCATGGATTATGTGCGAAGTAAACGAAGCCCCATGTTGGTGCATGCCAGGTGTCCTTTGTTAGGTCATCATACATCGGGTGTGCGGAAGGAATGGTATAGGGGTGAAGATCTGGAAGTACATAAAAAATCAGATCCTATAGAAAAACTGAAGCACTACCTGATTGAGCAAGGTGAGGGGGAAGAGCTTCAGGAGATTGAAAGCCGCGCGAAGAATAGGGTAGCTATGGATTATACCCGTGCAGTTAAATCTCCCGATCCTGATGTTACTGAATTTGATTCACATGAGTTTGCACCTACATCAATAACAGAGGAGAGGGGTAATCGCATACCACGATCAGCTGAAAAGGTCGTGATGGTAGATGCTGCACTTCATGCTGTTGACGAAATATTGAGGAAACATCCGGAGGCATTATTCTATGGCCAGGATGTTGGCAGAAGATTGGGAGGTGTATTTCGTGAGGCTGCTACACTGGCTCAAAAATATGGCGATGAGCGGGTATTCAATACACCCATTCAGGAGGCGTATATCATCGGTTCTACTGCTGGTATGAGTGCTGTTGGAGCAAAGCCTATTGTTGAGATCCAGTTTGCAGATTACATCTGGCCAGGATTGAATCAATTGGTAGAGGAACTTTCAAAAAGTTGTTATCTCTCTAAAGGGAAATTCCCCATTCAATCATTAATACGTGTACCTATAGGCGCCTACGGTGGTGGTGGACCCTATCATTCCGGAAGTGTCGAGTCTACGTTACTGACTATCCGCGGAATCAAAGTTGTTTATCCTTCGAATGCAGCTGACATGAAAGGATTATTAAAAGCATCCTTTTATGATCCCAACCCGGTTGTGCTGCTGGAGCATAAAGGTTTGTATTGGTCTAAAGTTCCAGGAACCAGCGAAGCAAAAACAATTGAACCGGATGAAGATTATATTATCCCGTTAGGCAAAGCCAGCACGATACAATCAGCTTCACCTTTAAAAATAAAAGATGGTGAATCCTGCGTTATCATTACCTGGGGCATGGGAGTGTACTGGGCATTGGAGGCCTCCAGGTCATTGAAGGATCAGGTAGAGATCATTGACTTGCGCACGTTAAATCCCCTGGATTGGGAATGTATTGTTGAATCTGTCAAGACACATGGCCGAGCATTTGTGCTCACCGAAGAACCTCTGATGAATTCTTTTGCAGAATCATTGGCGGGCCGGATTTCGAAAGAGTGTTTTCAATACCTGGATGCTCCGGTATGGGCATTGGGTTCAGTCAATCTTCCTGCCGTTCCCTTACAGGTTGACCTGGAGCGGATGATGTTACCTAATGCTGAGAAAGTACATGTTGCCTTAAAGGATTTGCTCCGCTATTAAGCAAGATCAAAAGGGATACCCGATACCTACGTTGTAGATCACAGGTTCCTTAAAATCTGAATAACTATTTTCTGTTTTTGTTGCGAAAGGTTTGAAGAATTTGACTCTGTCGAGTACAAAGCGATCACCCAGATCACGGGCCGGATCCCAAACCTTCATACCCACATCAAATCGTAAAATCAGAAAAGAAAAATCGAACCGTAGTCCGAACCCGGTACCTACAGCTATCTCTTTATAAAATTGGTTGATTTTAAATTGTGAGTTTCCATTGGAGACCTCTACGTCATCAACAAATTTTTTCCGCGGTTGGAAGGTCCACACGTTACCGGCATCAACGAAAACAGCACCACTCACAAATCCAAATAGCTTTTGTCTTACCTCCAGGCTGGCTTCAAGCAGTATGTCAGCAGGTTGTTCTATGCTGTAATCAAAGTAACCATTGCTCACCGGATCGGCAGTTGATTCGGGAGACGTTGTAGTGGGTGGCTTGAACGATCCCGGACCAAGTCTTCGGGGGCGCCAGGCCCGGATACTGTTGCTACCTCCTGCAAAGAAGAATTTTTCATAGGGTAAACTCTTGTTCTCTCCGTAGGCATAAGCAAAACCAGAGTTCATCCGGTAAGCAACGGTAGTATTCTTATTGATCACATTAATCCTGCGGAGATCCAGACCAAAACGAATGTATTTGAAGTATTGCAGTTCCAGGTCTGTAATGATCTTCGGATCAAAGATGTTCCAGATGGTACCGCCACTTTCAATCTGTGCGCGAATAAAACTTGAGCTTGTTTCGAAGTTGCCGTAATTTTTATAGTTCCAGGTAACACTGAAGATAACGCTGTTAACGAACGATGGACTGAACGAATTCAACAAGCTGAAATTCCCCAATCGTTCTTGTTCGTACAGTAAGTCTCTGAAATCGGAGGAAAGGTTGGCAGTGTCAATCACGCTCATATTCACCGGTGTTAACTGATAGGAGCGTCCCTTGTTATTTTGCCAGGAGTAGGTTCCATTTACGGAGATTGCTGTTCTGCGATATTCCGGACGATCTGTGAATGCGTAACCAGTCGTGAACCTGGTTTTTGGATTAAAGCCTGCATGCCTGAAGCGCGTTCTTTCTTTGAAGGGCCATATGAATTGCGGAAAGACAAGTGATGCATTCACCCCGGCTTCAATACTTTTATAGAAATCCTGATCACTGGTAAGGGGCGCCACACCTTCAAAGCCAAAGCGGCCGCTGAGATCAAATGTCTCCATACCCTTAAAGATGTTCCGTTTTTTGAACGTCATATTGTAAAAGGGTCCCGGAAATCCTTGTGTAACATTCACCCCGGCTTCATTGCTCCATTCATATCGTGGCAATGGACTGGTATAGATATTAGCCACGAACCTTCCACCGGTGGTATCATAATTCACATTCACAAATTTGAACGCATCGACATTGGCTAACTGTCGCTGTGTGTTGAATGTTTCAGATCGGTTGTACAGGTCGCCCTGTTTTATCCGAACACGTTGGGAAAGGATTTTGAGGTTGTAGTTGTCTTCGTAATAATGGTAGTGGATGTCACGATATATTCTGCCGGTCCTTTCATAAGGTCTGTTGGCAACGCTGGCATCGGTTGTAAAACGTACTTCATCAATTTTAAACTTTTTGTGATATCCACGTTTGGCTGGGTCATTAACAACAATAAGAATATCTAATTTCTGCGAACTCGCCTGGCTTGATGAATCAATCGCAAATTCTATGTATTGCCTGCTGAAATCATAATAGCCATTATCCTTTAGCAGAATATCAATTCGTTCTACTTCTTTGGTGAAATTATTCTGATCATAGCGTTCACCGTGCTTCAGAAAGCTTTCACGCTTATGGGCTTGAATAATTTTGAAAACGATAGTGTCATTTACTTTGTAGAAAATGGAATCGAGGGTATACGCGGGGCCTGGCTCGATACTGTATTTGACTACGAGATGTCGCGTTGTTCCCTTTCGCAATGAAATAGTGGACGATACTGTATTTTTGAAGTACCCTTTACTGAACAGGTAATCACGCATGCGTTCTTCGGTAGCGGTAACCAGGGAGCTGTCCAGTACTGTTATCGGTTCACCCCATTGCATTACCGTATTTCCATTCTCAATCTTGTTATCAAACTTGTCAATTTTTTGCTGTTTTCTGAATTGAAGATTGGCAATGCGTTTGGGCTTTTCGGTACGGGCAATCTTAGTATCGAATTTCTTTACTGCCTTCTCCTTCCGCTTAACCATTTTCTCCTGGTCATAGTTGTTCTCTCCGAGGTAGTATATGCTAACCAGGGGAGAAACAGGCAGACCGAAAATTTTTCGGTTAGCGGATTGGCTGTACAGTTTCTTAAGCTGATCTTTATCAATATGCCGGGGAGCCTGAATGCTTTGGCGATACAGAAGTTTTTCGTTTTCTTTCAGGTGCTTGGTTCCTACACAACCAGACAACAGGAGAGCCGGGAGCCACTTAATAAGGAGGGAATATTTAATTTTCGAAGTACCCAATCGTCAACTAATGCTATCGAAAGCTAAAATCAAGTTTATTAAATCTCTGCAAGTAAAGAAATACCGGAAACAGGAGCAATGTTTTGTGGTTCAGGGAGCAAAGAGCGTGCGGGAATTGCTGGCTTCAGATTTTGAAGTTCTCACATTACTGGGAACCCCCGACTTTCTGTCCGGGATAAAAGGCAATGACAAATGCGAGATATGGGAGGTTTCAGAGAAGGAGCTTTCCGAATTGGGGGAGTATCAATCGAATGATGCTGCCTTTGCCATTGCCCGTATGAAACCTAACCATGAATTTAAGGTAACTGACAGTGAATACGTTATTGTTCTCGATGACATCCGTGACCCCGGAAATTTAGGAACGATCATCCGGACGGCTGACTGGTATGGGATCTCGAAAATTGTTGCTTCCGAAGAAACGGCTGACTTTTATAATCCTAAGGTAATCAGTGCTACCATGGGCTCTTTTACCCGTATAGAAATTTTATATGCTGATCTCATTTCATACCTGGCAGGTAAAGACCACAGCATTTACGGAGCTTTTCTGGATGGACAGAATGTTCACCACACAGAATTTGGCCGTGGGGGTTTCCTGCTCATTGGAAATGAATCGAAGGGTATATCAGCTTCATTGGAAAAACTGGTTACCAATAAAATTACTATACCCCGATATGGTAAAGCCGAATCACTGAACGCAGCCATTGCAACAGCCGTGATTTGTGATAACATCAGGAGCAGAAAGCAAAAAGCTTAAAGCAGAAAGCACGTTGGCTTTTCACTTTAAGCTTTTTACATTAAGGGCTATATCTTCTTAAGCAAGTTCACGGAGGTCTACCGGTACAACCCGGGAGATACCTTTTTCCACCATCGTGATACCATAGATCACATCGGTAGAGGTCATCGTGCGTTTGTTGTGTGTTACGATCACAAATTGTGAGTCCTTACTGAAGTTCCGGATGATATTATTGAATTTGTCGATGTTAGCGTCATCCAATGGAGCGTCAACCTCATCGAAGATACAGAACGGTGCCGGTTTCAACAGATACATGGAAAACAGCAGGGCAGTAGCGGTCAGTGTCTTCTCACCTCCGGAAAGCTGGTTGATTGTCAACGGACGTTTTCCCTTGGGTTTGGCAATGATATCGATGTCAGACTCAAGAGGGTTGTTCGGATCTACCAGGCGCAGATCACACTCGTCTCCTTCCGTGAACAACGAGCGGAATACGCGGATGAAATGCTCCTTGATCTTATTGAAAGAGTCCATGAACGTGAGACTGGCAACACCTTCTATTTCAGCGATAGTGTTGAATAATGATTCCTTTGCCTTGAGCAAGTCTTCTTTCTGTGTGATGATGAAATCATTCCGTTGCTTGATTTCCGTATAGGCTTCCATGGCCATCGGGTTGATAGGTCCCATGTTATCCAGGCGATCACGTATCTTCTGAACTTCAGCACGTATCTTGTCTTCGTCTACTTTGGAAAGTTCTTCACTTTCTTCCGCTGTAGATTGACCTATAACAGAGTCCAGGTCTACGTTAAATTCAACGGAGAGTCTTTCTTTCACGGAGTTCAGCTGAAGTTTGCTGTCATTAAGCTGATTCTGAAGTTCCATCAGCACCGTATCAATATTCTGGCGTTGGTGCTGTACTTCGCGAAGCTGCTTTTCAATCTGGTCTATAGTACCCCGGGAGTCGTAGTATTCTTTCTCAGCCTCACTCAGGCCTTTCTCCATGCTTTCTTTTTCTTCGTACATGCCGAGGAGCTCATCATCATTGCTTTGTGTGGTTTCTATGATGACTTTGATCTCTTCTTCATTCTTCCTCAATTCTTCAGCATTAACACCAATGCGCTGGCTGCTTTGTTCCATCGACTCCTGCTTGAAGCGGATTTCCTGGTCAATGCTCTTTACACGGTTGTCTTGCTGATGCGAGAAGATATTTTGTTCATTGAAGGCAGCTGATTTCTGGCTCAGTACCTCGTTGTTAGATGAAAGGTCCTGCGTTATGATCGAAAGTCTTTCGTCCTGTGATTCAAGTTCATGAAGAGCCTGCTGGGCCTTGGGTTTAAGATCATCAAGTTCTTTCAGCAGCGTATCAATCTTTTCAAGAATGTCTTCCCTGCGCAAATCAGCGCTGTTAAGCATCTGTGAAAACTGCTCTCGTTTGGTTCTTATGGATACGTATTCTTCATTGATCTGGCGAATTACATTCTGTAACTCATCGATCTGCTGACGGAGTTTGTTGTTACGAAGCTTCTCCAGATCAGTTTGTTTTTCTAACAGGCTGCCACGGATCTCATCCAGTTTTGTAGAAAGCTCTTTGATCTCTTTTTCGAGCTTCTCCATGTTTTTGGCACGTCCGATTTTCTTTCCTTCGAACAACCCAACGGAACCACCGGATACGCTGAATTTGCGCTTCGTAAGTTTTCCGTTTTTAGTGATAAAGGTATTTTCATCGCTGGACGGCAGCGTTTTGATATCACCTTCATAGATGTACACCTTATCCAGGATGTATGACATCAGCTTCTTATACTTTTGATCGTATTCGATGATCTCTGTTGCAGGGAAAGCATTGTCGTAGATCCGTCCAGGCGTAGACTCGAATTTTTCAAATGAATCTAGAATGAAAAAGTGCGCTTTACCTTTAGCTGCATCGCTGAGAATATTGATTGCCTCATAGGCTTCAGATTCATGTTCAACGATATAGTAGTTGAGATAGGGCTCAAGATAATTTTCGATAGCTACACGGTATTCTTCAGATGTGGTGAGAATGTCCGACAGGAGAGGTGCATTCTTGGCCACTTTCTTTTTCAGAAACTTAATGGCTTCCGGAAAACCTTCGAGGTTCTCCACGAGCGATTTCGTCAGATTGAATTCGTTTTGACGTGCATCAAGCTTACGGCTCGTTACATTCATTTCCTCACGAATCATCTCGATGGTTTTCTCCATCGCTGCGATGCGTTCCTGAACTTCTTCTTCTTCTTTCTTCAGACGATCCTGTTCACTGTTGCGGGTGTTCAGTTCTTCCTGAAGTATTTTAAGCTTGTTCTCAAACTCCTGCAGACTTGCACTTTGCTGAGACGAATCGGAAGCTGTTTTCTCAAGTTCCTGTTTGAATGAAGACACCTGGATCTCACGGATCTCTACAGCTTTATTGATCTGGAAGCTCTCTTCCTGACGTTCGCGCTGAATTCTGCGCAGTGAATCAGACTGTGTTTGTAATTCAACCGTGATTCTTTTCTGATCTTCGTATTCTGCCTTAAGGTGATCAAGCTTTTGCGTTATTTCAGCAAGGATGCTTTCGGCAGAGATCTTTTCAGTTTCAAGACTTTGAATGCTGAAGCGGGCACGATCATTACTTTTCTTATCCTGCTCAATCTGATCGCGCAGACCTGCTGCACGGTCGTTCAGGTGTTTAAGACGTTCATTCTTGATCTGCTTATCGCTTTCGTATTGTCTGATCTTAGCCACAAATTCGTTAATGGCCTTCTGACGGGAACTTAGTGTTTTCTCCTTCAGGACAAGCTCAGCTTTGGCTTTTTCAATAGCAGCTTCCTTCTCTGCGATTTCCGTAGCGAGCGCTATTTTACGGTCGTTCTCTTCCTGTACCTGCTTATTGATAACATCGAACTTCTCCTTTTGCTTATTGACAACAACTTTTGCCAGAGTGATGCTCTTTTCTTTGTAGTCTTCCTTAACGCGGTAATAGGTCTCGGTTTGCTTAGCCTGTTTTTCCAGGCTTTTCATATTCTTTTCGATTTCAAAAAGCAAATCTTCAACCCGTTCCAGATCGGCATCCGTGTCTTCGAGTTTCTTCAGCGTTTCTTTCTTACGCTTTTTGAATTTGGAGATACCAGCAGCTTCTTCAAAGAGTGTTCTCCGGGAATTATCCTTGTCATTCAGTAGGTCATCGACCATGCCCAGCTCAATGATCGCATAGCTGTTAGAGGCTACACCGGTATCTAAGAACAGGTTAGTGATGTCCTTCAACCGGCAGGTAACGCCATTCAACAGATATTCACTTTCCCCTGAGCGGTATAGCCTGCGGGTAATGGTTATCTGTGAATATTCAGTAGGAAGAATGTTCTTGGTGTTATTGATCGTTAAGGATACCTCAGCCATTTGCTGGGCGCCCCGCTGGCTTGTACCATTGAAGATTACGTTCTCCATTTTTTCGGAACGCAAGGCACTTGTCTTCTGCTCTCCCAATACCCATCGGATGGAATCTACAACATTTGATTTTCCGCATCCGTTTGGTCCGACAATACCCGTAATTCCTTCGTCAAAATTGATAACGACCTTGTCGGCAAAACTCTTGAAGCCTTTAATCTCCAGTTTCGCTAATTGCATGCTTTGATAATAATAGTGGTTGTTAATCCTGGCTCAGTTAGCTCGGCTTAGTCAAGGGTCAACCGTAGCTTCTTACCAGGGAAAGTCGGCAAAGATAAGGTTATGGATAGAGCAATTCAAAATAAAAATTAAGAGTTAAAAACGCGATTTTTGGAGTTTGATTTGCGTTTATAAACTAAAGTAAATAAATAAAGAGCTGTTGTATGCCAATCTCAGGGCGACAGACTCTTCGTTCGATTCCAGGTGTCCGGAAGTAAGACTTAAGCTGATACCCATTACCGGGGATGCTGTTTTATTGTTTCTTCCATTATTTCTTTATATTTGTCTTCAATGGACAAATTCCAATTCTGGCTCTACTTAATAATTGGTATCATTTACTTTATTAGTAGGGTGAGAAAGAAGACAGAACCGGAGAAGAAGTCCCCGGAATTCAGGCCTGAGAAACCTGCTCAGCAATTTGAGCAGCCTTCAGCAAAGCCCTCTTTTAATCCAAAGCCCAAGACATTCGAAGAATTGCTCAGGGAGATAACAGAGGGTAAGCAGCAGGCAGAGTCTGAGGTTGTTGACTACGATGATCAGATTGGTGAAGAGGAACAGGACCTGGAAGAGATCAGGAGTGACTATCGGAAGGATGACAAGATCTATGAGGTATACGAAGAAGCCAAACGAATGGCTTTTGCAAGACCTTCCCTTGAAGAGACCATGAAGTTGGAAGACACGAAAGTTCAGTATGGTAAATTCAAGGAGTTTGAAATAGAGCAGAAGAGGGATTTGTTGAGCGAGTACTTAACTGACTTCAGAGATCCGGAAGGGTTTAAGAAGGCGGTCGTTATGAGTGAGATTCTGCAGCGGAAGTTTTGAGTTTTTGTATTAAATATTACGCAAAGGATATTTATTTTTTGATTGATTATTTTTTGAGCTTTAGTGTTGTGACCTTGATTCTGAGGATTTTACGCTATAGGGGTTACAATAATTTTTTGAAGACTATTTATTGATGTTTATCTATTCTATACACCCTAGCCATGAAAATGATTAAAGGTTTATTAATCATGCTATTCTGTACCGTGATTGGTATGGGAATGTCCCCTGTTTATCCCTTGCAGGATGATTGCAAGCAGATAGATGTTAAGACAGAAATAACAAATACATCAGCAGGATCGAGTAATGGTGCAGTTACCATAATACTGGTAAAAGGCGACAGAAGTTCAGTGAAGTACATTTTCTGTGAGGAGAATGGGAAAGTTCTGAACACTAAACAGCTTAAAGAGAATAGCATAAATGGCCTTAAAAAGGGAACCTATTTTTGTATTGTAACCACATCCGACTGTTCTAAAAAGATAAGCTTCACTATTGATTAGATGAAAGAACCTTTACCCTGCATCAAATGAGATTCATTTTTTTAGCTTTCCTTTTCCTCCTGGTCAGTTCTCTGTCGAAGGGCCAATCATACAATTACACCAATGGGACATTGGACATCACTATTAATGCCTTTAATCCCTGTGGTAGTCCGGCACCTAATAATGGGTACTTGGAAATAACTGTTAATTCAGCGGATGGAGGACAGGCACAACTGATATTCCTGGATGCACCAGGCGCTGGTAATGACCTGTTTAATCAGTTTATCAATGTTGGGAATACTTTACAGGTTAATGCTACAAGAACCCTTCCGGATGGTACATACCAGTTCATCATTCAGGATATCATGGGGAATTTTGCTATTAATACGTTTGCCGCCCCTGCAAGCTATCCACCAATTGTTCTGACCGACATCACATCTCCTGCGTTGTCAGAAGATATACGAATAGACAACTCTTCGTGTAGCTTTCCTACCACAGGACAGATTCAATCTTCTATCTCTGGTGGATCCAAGACGCTGGCAGGTGGTGGATCTTATACCTATACCTGGTCTGCGGACAATAGTTTGGCAGGATTGCCATTAACCGGTGTTACAGATGGAAATACCCCTCTGAATCTCTCAGCTCTTTTGGGTGTTTCTGGCCTTCCCGGAGGAAATTATACACTTGTTGTTGAAGATAATTACTCACAGTGTTCAGCGTCCAGGTCTTTTACCCTGTCAGATCCTTCACCAACGGTTTTTAACATCACTACAACATCGCCTCAAAATGTATGTGCAGGAGGTAACATTACGGTTACACTCAATAATTCAGATGGACCTTCAGTTACATATCAAATATTCCGCAACGGTGTTGGTACGGGGATAACTTTTTCAGGGACGGGCTCAGGACCATTTGTAATGACCTTTCCCAGTACCTCATTTTCCGATAATGATGTAATCAGTGTAAGAGCCACGGATGGTTTTTGTTCACCGGCTACTATGAACGGAAATGTTCTTTTGAATATCAACCCGCTTCCTACGGCCACAATATCGGCAACCCCTTCACCAATTTGTATTGGGCAAAGCAGCACATTAACTTTTACATTGACAGGTACTGCACCTTTTAATGTCAGTTATAGTGATGGTACTACTACTTTTAACCTTACCGGTATAAGTAATGGTCACACGGTACCGGTCAGCCCAACAATTAATACTACCTACACAATAACCAGTGTTAGTGATGCCACAACCTGTACGGGAGCGGGTGGTAGCTCAGCCTCTGTAACGGTTAATCCATTACCCACAGCAACTATCTCAGCAAGCCCTTCCCCGATTTGTTCAGGACTGAGTAGCACGTTAACTTTTACATTGACGGGAACAGCTCCTTTCAACGTAAGCTACAATGATGGAACCACAACGTTTAACCTGGCTGGTATCAGCACGGGCCATACTGTATCGGTAAGCCCGACATCAAGCACTACCTATACTATTGTAAGTGTAAGCGATGCTACTACCTGTACGGGAGCGGGGGGCAGCGCCACCACAGTTAATGTAAATATTCCTCCGACCAGTGCAGCACTGTCAGGCACCACTACCATTTGTGCCGGTCAGAGCACCAATCTTTCCGTAGCGATAGTTGGTGGTCTTCCGCCATACAGTTTTACAATTGACAATGGAGTTGGTCTGATCACGGGTTATGCTTCAGGCTCACCTATAGCTGTAAGCCCAGGAACGACAACCACCTATGCTATTGTTGGAAACGTTACGGATGCTGCAGGTTGTACGGTAACTCCTACGGGCAGCGCAATAATCACTGTTAATCCGTTACCCAC
>DASXWH010000216.1:0-6305 GCA_036503775.1 Ohtaekwangia sp. | reverse complement strand
ATATCGTGACGTATACCGGATTGCCCTGTGGAATACTATCAACATTCGAATTTCTCCCGCCATCTGCAATTCCTTCCGAGTGTAAGTGAACATCCTTCAGCGGCTGAAGACTATAGGACAATGCATAGCTCGGTTCAAGTTCCGCATGCGCGAGAACCAGTTGTGTCATTTTGCCGGCTACCGTATCTGCGTTGGCTTGCGGCTTAAGTACTGCATAAACCGTAAAGCTGGTTGACGCCCAGTCATTTTGTGTTTCCGCTTTAAACCAGTCCTCATTATACTGAGTGGATTCGGACATAACACTCGTGAAATTGAAACTTGAATTGTGCGGATGTTTCTTCAGGATTCCGGTGATCCTCACGGGATTCCCCATATGACTGAACTGTAAATTCTTATTCAGCACATCCGTCCGGCCAAAAATCCGCATCGCGAGATCTTCGGTAATAACCATGGAGTTGGGTTCTTTCAACGCTGTTCCCCGATCTCCTTCGAGAAATGGAAAGTCAAACACCTGCAGAAAATGTTCATCGGCCAGGGTAACGGTCTCCTGGACATTGACCGGGTTTTCCGGATCTACCAGGTTTGCGCGACCTGTACGCTGCATGCGGGTTGTCATTTCCACTTCAGGAATCGCCTGTGTTGATTCTTCTGCCAGCATATACCCTGCTGCTGCAACAACCGTGAGCCCATTATTGGGATTGCTTTCATGCGAAATCACCCGGTAGATTCTGTCTCCCTGAAGATGTTGATTGTCAAACGTGAGCTCATCATATACATAGAGCCCGATGAGGAGAAAGCAAACAATGCCAAATGTAAGGCCTGTCACGTTAAGGGAAGAATACAATGTATTCTTCCGGAGGCTTCTCCAGCCCACTTTAAAATAACTGATGATCATAGCGTTGTTGGTTATCGACTGTTGAGAGGCCGGGCGAATGATGCCGGGCCTGAATAGTAAAATCACATCTTTGATCAGTAACAGGTCAGCACGCATTTTTCCCGACTCTGCTTCTCTCCGCTCGTAAAACTCCAGCAGATCGCCTTCGATATCGGGATGATACTCAGGCTTGCAAAAAGCTTTCAGCAAGCGAAGGATGAAACGCGGAGGCTCGGTTTTTCTCGCAGGCATCTAACTGATTTTTAATACCAGTTTGGGTAAATCATTCCAAAGCTCATCGCGTGTCTCTTTCGTATACGCAAGCGCTTTCTTTCCGTAAGCGGTGATCTCAAAGAAGAGCTTGGGCCGGCCTCTTCTGTTGTCCGTTGCCTCCCCTTGCCTGGATTTCAGAAGCCCTTTGGTCTCGAGTCTTCGCAAGGTCACCTGTAACGCACCAATGGTTACTTCGCGGTCAAGTCGTTGTTCGATCTCATCCTTGATGGTTACTCCGTAAGCATTGCCGTGCAACACCCCTACGGTGAGAAGAACAATCTCTTCAAATTCACCGAGCTGTATCTTTTTCATTAATAATACTATTACGTAGTAATATTAATGCAGGTTCAGTTAAAATCCTACTTTGTAGTAATAATTTGCCAGCAATCTGTGAAATCTTTTAAAAGGCAGAAATCCTCCCGCACCTTTCTCCAGCATCATGCGGCAAGACCTCATTTTATCTTTGGACTGGCAGGGGCATTGAGCGCCTGCCTGCCGGTAGGCAGGGATAAAATTCAGTCTTGAAGCATGATGCGTGGCCCAGCCGGCCATGAGGCGAAAAAAACTATGAACGCGGTAGTCTTACTCATTCTCTGTGACTCATCCCGAGCGATAGAAACTCATCCCACACAAAAGTTACTTGCTTCAACCCCATCAGATTCCCGTAGACCGGATCGCGATTTACCAACAGCTACTGACTATATTGCCTGCAACTTACAGCACCGGTATGATCATGTACGAGCGACTAAAAGACATATTCCACAACGTAAACGAATGGCTAAAATTTGGCGAAGCTAAACATGCCGGGCTTATTGCTCTGAACAGTGGTATTTTTTTCGGAGCACTTACCATCTATAAAGACTACCGGGAAATTCTCCCCCAGCAGATTGTAATGATTTCTTTCATGTTCATCGTGGCCTCCCTGGTAACATCCTTTGTCTCTTTATTCCCGCGAAGTCGCAGGCGGATCGAAAAGAAAAAACGACCGAAGAAAGCCAACCTTTTCTTTTCAGCAGATCTCGCCCGGTTTGATAAAAACGAACTGAAAGACGAATTGCTCCGGCAAACCCATCTGAATCATAGCTTCAATGGACTGGAAGATGACCTGATTCATCGATCATTGTGAACGCCTCTATTGCTACGCGGAAATATCACCTTTTTAAAGTCGCCCTGATCCTGCTGATCTGTGGTCTGGCGACAGCGGTGATTTCTTCATTCTATTTTTTGCTGGGATAAAGCTGCTTTCTATATTAGACCTGATAAACCATAATCTATTATCTATTATCCATTATCATGATGAAACATCTGCCTGTTCTTCTTTTAATAAGTCTTTCCATCTGCACCTTTGGACAGGATGTAAAACTAACGCTGGCCTCGGACGTATGGCCTCCCTTTACAAACACCCCTGATAAAAAAGCCGTTGCCGTTGACCTGGTTACGGAAGCTTTGCGCAGAACCGGAATTGGAGTGAAAAACGAAATTGCAGACTTTGCCGTTGCGCTTGACGGTATCAAACAAGGTGTTTACCAGGGAAGTGCTGCGGTATGGAAGACGGCCGAAAGAGAAAACTACCTGCATTTTTCTAATCCCTATTTACAAAACAATTTAGTGCTGGTTGGATTAAAAGGTGCTAACGTCAGCGCGCGCAAACTATCGGAACTGATCGATAAACGAGTGGCGGTTGTCGGATCATATGCCTACGGTCCTGAATTGGAAGAAGCAAAAAGGGTCACTTTTGTAAAGGGTGAAAATGACCAGGAAAACCTGGAGAAATTATTTGCGGGTCAGGTGGATTATATTCTAGTTGATGATTTATTGATCCAGTATGTAGTAAATTATCAGCAGAAAGAAGCAGCCAGATTCCTGGCCATTGGTAATACACCTTTGTTTACGCGTTCACTTCATTTTGGTATACGAAAGGATGTTGCAAACGCGGATCAGATTATTCAGCAGTTCAATATGGAGATAACAAAAATGATAGCCGATGGTACGTACAACCGGATCCTCGAGCTCAACTGGATACAGGCTGATGTGGATGGTGACGGGCAATTGGAATTGGTTCTGGCGGGAGATCAAGCCGGATTACAAGCCCCGACAAACAGCTACCATGTTTATTTTGAAAACCAACCTACAGCTTCAACCCCTTCGGACAGGTATTATATCAATGGCCAGATCTATAAAGACTGGGAATCGATTCCAACGGAATATAAAGTAGCCAATTTGCGAAATGAAAATCTGGACAAAGTGACTTTCCTGAAATTTTCACTCAATTAGTATTTACGACTTTAACTTGAAGCCGCCAGTAAGAACCGGTTACTGCCTGCCTGTAGGCAGGGGCACTGGCAACTGGCTATCTTTCCCGCATGAACCCCAATCTGAAAATATTCTTCAAACGAACTGCCTGCTCGACTGTGGATTTAAGATCAGTTTCTACGAAGGTGATCAGATGAAGTGGTGTGTGAGAATATAACTGGGTTTCAAAAGCTCACCTTGTAACTGATCGTAGGCAACATACCGAGCTGTGTACGCTTGGAGATTGACTTGGTAGCATGAATATATTCCTCTCCCAACACCGTCTGGTTGTTGAGAATATTCTGAACGTCAAACTTCAGTTCGGTCATGGTGCGTTTACGATTGCGTCTCAGACCGATCGAGAAGTCGGTTCTGAAAATATCATCGCCTTTTACCGAGAATGGATTCTGCTCATCTGTAACTTCGGTGCCCTTCTCGATGGAAGCATCCAGGTCGATGGGTGAATAGCGCTTGCCGCCAATGAGAACAAGTTTTGTATTCACGAACAACACCTTGTTCTTGGCCGGGTTACCGACTTTAAATTCCTTGCCCCCGATAAAGTTCGCCACATAATTATTGTCAAACGTGGACTTGCGCTCGATACCATCTTTGGCGGTATACAACGAACGGAACAACGACAGCGTACCCATGTAGTACAACCCGTTGTGTAAATAGCGCTCCATCGTAAACTCTGCACCATAGTTTCTGCCCGTGCCATCATTGACCAGCTCCCGTGCCGAATAGCCGTCACTCTCATTCAATAATGAAAAAGAACTTGTATAGCTGTTCTCTACCGGAACATCATACAGGTGCTGGTAGTAGGTTTCGATTTTCAGATGCGCGTGCTCACCGATGCGGTTGTCGTAGCCCAGTACAAAATGTGCTGCCTTGGTTAGCTGCAGATCCTGGTTTGGCTGTGTATAGGTTCCATCATCGGCCCAATGTTTGGCCTCATACGTTGACACGCCTTCCACTTTACTGTGCAACCCTGCTCCTATATTAAAGGATTGTCGCTCGGACGATTGCCAGCGCAGCGCGAGCCGGGGTTCAACCGAAAAATTGTTGTTCAGCGCAAGCTGGATATAATGGAGACCGTTGACGAGTGTCAGTTTATCGTTCACGCGGTATTTCCAGCTGGCAAAAGCCTGGAGCGTATTCGTGTGACCTTTTTCAGAAAGTTCATTCAGCATCTGGTCGACATCAAAATCCCACTCATTGGATGTCATGTCATAATTCAGGCGCGTGAAGATGAGACCGGATTCAACCTTGTGCCGTGCACTGAGCTTGTAGTTAAAGGTAGTCGCTGCGATCAGTGACGACTTGGTGATCGAACCTTTTTCGATGAAGTAAAACTGGCCGGCATCATCCGGGATAGCATACTGGTAAACGTTGTCGGTACCGGAAGCGGCCAAAGAGCTTTTGAGATACATGTCATCATTCATCTGCCAGGTATGCGATAATCCGATCACACCCATCTTGTTACGGCCGTTGAATTTACCAATGATAATATCATCGTCTTCTTCATCCTTGTCTTCGGTGTCGATACCGCTCATGCCCCCGAGACCGAATAACACGAGGTGATGTTGTGGGTTGATGGGGAATTGCAGTTTAAAGGAGAGGTCCTGGTAGCGTGGCACACCACCGAAGTCTACCACACCGGCTTTATCCAGCAGATCAAGCGCGGAGTAACGGTAGTTGGCGATGTACGATGAGCGACCTCCGGTTTGAAATGGACCTTCCACGGTCATATCAATTCCCAGTGTGCTGATCGCTGCGGTGTATTCGCGCTGTTCGTTATTGCCACCTTTCAACCGCATGTCAAAGACACCGGATGTAGCGTCACCGTATTCCGGGGCGAATGCACCGGTGAAGAAGTCGGAGTTGCTCAGCATCTTGCTGCTGAGTGCATTGATCGGACCACCGGTAGAGCCTTCACCCGCAAAGTGATTGGGGTTGGGTATCGCGATGCCTTCGAGCCGCCATAAGATCCCTTTCGGAGAATTTCCGCGCACGATGATGTCGTTGTTTCCTTCGGCATCACCATTGACACCTGCGAAGCCAACCACCATACGCGCAGGGTCGTCAAACGATCCGGCAAAGCGTGAGGTTTCTTCTACGGAAAAGGTATGTGCACTGATCATTGCCATTTCGTTCAGGGCTTCTCCCCTCGGCAGATCACCGGAGATCACCACTTCATTGAGTGTACTCACTGATTCCGCCAGACTGATATTGACTATCTCTTCCTTGGCGGATTGCACCAGCAGGTTTGGGATCACCTGGTCTTCATATCCCATGAATGTTACTTTCAGAGTGACACGCCCGACAGGAACACTGGTTAAACGAAAATGGCCATCGACATCCGTCACCGATCCGATGAGGGGATTTGACCCTACAACAATAATGGTAGCTCCGATCAAAGGTGTCTGGCTATCCTGGTCGACAATCGTACCACGCACCGTCTGCGTTATGGTCTGTGCAAAAGCATGCGTTACCAGGAGCAAAGCAACAACAACGATAATACTCTTCAATTTCATGGGGTTTTGATTTTTTGCATTCAAGACAACCCTGAATCAGAATACCCCTAGTGCTTTACAAAAAAAATTACGGTTAACAAATGTGGTTGCTTCGTTGTATCAGATTCCTGAAGAACGGTGACGCTGATAGGGTTACTAGAATAAAAATATAGGGGTAAGTAGAGATTAAGTTGTCTTAAAACAAACTCCCATTTACTATAATCCTCATGTTTCTATTTATTAAACGACTTTTAGCAGTTCTGGCTCTGATTATGGTTATTACCATGCCGCTAAACGGCCAGTCGATCACGCAGACTGTAAGCGAAAAAACTGGCGATCAGGAATCAAATACT
>DASXWH010000215.1:0-1567 GCA_036503775.1 Ohtaekwangia sp. | reverse complement strand
TGTGACAGCGATGCGTGCAACCTGGTCATTATAAATCTGAATTCTGAATTTTCCCTGGCTGGTGACGCCACATAAACCGTGTGCTTCTTTTTTCCAACTCTCCAGTGATCCTAAGCTTTTACTTTTTGCGGTTACGAGCTTCTGTGACATTGATTACGACTTAATACTTTACTTCAAGTAAAAATAAATCGGGACACTTAACCTAATGAAGCGAATTACAAAAGACAGAAATCGATTGCGGTAACTGGTTAGTTCGTGAGAGTCAATTTGTCAATGGTCACTAGTCATCAGGAATGTGTGTGTGCTATTTGAACGTCCGCGTGAGCTTAAGGTGATTACAGGAATGAATGTCGCGGAGTTGAAAAGAGATGCGTGCTGTCACGTTCATTAGTCATCAGGTGTATTCCCCAATGACTAATGACCAGTGACTATGGATTGTTATTTCTTCTTTCCTTTTTTCAGGGATGAATCACGAACGATGAGGCGTGTCTTCAGGATTTTCGTTTCCGGTGTTGGTTCGGTATTGTCTTTTGATTTAACACCGATCTGACGGATAAGAAGTTTGGCAGCTTCCTGACCCATTTCAAATCCGGGTTGATCAACAGAAGTCAATGGCGGATCAAGCAATGCACTGAAGAACCAGTTACTGAATCCTACCACTGCGATATCTTTTGGAATGCTCAGTCCAGCTTCTTTAATGGCCTGCATGGCACCCATGGCAGCCGGGTCATTGGTAGCGAAAATAGCATCAGGAGGGTTGCCCATTTTAAGTAATTTCTCTGTCGCGATCTTTCCTTCTTCAATCGTGCCGAGAGGACATGACATGATAAGTTCCTTGTTTACCGGGATCTTGTTCTCATTCAATGCTTCGAGGTATCCTTCCAGGCGTTGTTTGGTGATATCGAGATTCGGAGGACCTTCCAGGTGGGCGATACGCTTGCATCCCTGATCGATCAGGTGTTGTGTGGCATCCTTTGCTCCGCTGAGGTCATCAACAATTACTTTGCTTGAATTAATGGAGTTATATACGCGATCAAAAAATACCATGGGTACACCTTTCGCCAGTATCCCATCGATATGATCGAACGTGCTGGTTTCACGGGAGAGGGAGATCAGCATACCATCCACACGGCTGTTGAAGAGCGCTTTGATGTCAGTCTTCTCACGCTGAAGCGATTCATTGGATTGTGTGATGATCACGTTGTAACCAGCGCTGTAAGCAACATCTTCAATTCCGCTGATCACAGTAGAGAAGAAGAAGTGTACAATTTCAGGGATGATAACACCGATGGTGTTGGTTTTACTTTGCCGGAGACTCAACGCAACGATGTTGGGTTGGTAGTTTAATTTCTCCGCCAGTTCATTTACAGCTTTCTTCGTTTCGGGGCTGATGTCCGGGTGATCTTTCAAGGCCCTGGAAACAGTAGATGGGGAGATGCCCAGTTCGCGGGCAATGTCCTTAATGGTTACCTGATTGTACTTCATACTGCAAGTTTAAAAAGAGTTCTGATAATCACCGCAACGGAGTGCAACTTTTTCGCAAATAATCGCAAACGTATGCGCGTCC
>DASXWH010000214.1:0-6561 GCA_036503775.1 Ohtaekwangia sp. | reverse complement strand
CAAGAAGAACTCCTACATTACCGCGGCTTCAACCACGGAAGGTAAATCGTTCGGCTATGTTTTTTTGAATTGCACATTAACCGCTAATGCTGAAGCAACGAAAGTTTATCTCGGGAGACCGTGGCGTAATTATGCGAAGACCGTTTTTCTGAATTGCCACCTGGGTGCACATATCTTACCGGAGGGCTGGCACAACTGGAGCAAGCCTGATGCAGAAAAGACAACTTTTTACGGAGAATATAATTCTGCAGGGCCCGGTGGTGATAACTCAAAACGCGTAAGCTGGTCGCATCAACTTACGGCAGAAGAAAGTAAAGCGTACTCAGCAGAAAAAATTCTGCAAGGCACTGACCACTGGACATTAATCCCTAAACCCTAAACTCCAAGCTCCAAGCCCTAATGCCTAATGCGCAATGACCATTAACTTCTTCAAATACTTCCTTCTGTTTTTCATTTCACCGTTCACGGTTGCCGCACAATACGATTTTGTAGTTGCCCAGGACGGCTCCGGAGATTTCAGAACCGTTCAGGAAGCATTCAACGCGGTACCTGATTTCAGAAAGAACACAACCACCATCCTGTTGAAGAAGGGGATCTATAAAGAGAAGCTTGTACTTGCCGGTTCAAAGACAAATGTTAAGCTGGTAGGTGAAGATCCGCAGAAGACTGTGATCACGTACGATGACTATGCTTCGAAGAAGAACCGCTTCGGTGAAGAGATGGGTACAACCGGCTCCACTACCTTTTATGTTTTTGGCGATGGCTTCACAGCGGAGAATATCACATTCGAAAATTCAAGCGGACCAGTAGGCCAGGCCGTTGCCGTTCGCGTGGATGGCGATAAAGTAATGTTTGTGAATTGCCGCTTTCTCGGGTTTCAGGATACCTTGTATCCGCACGGTGAAATGAGCCGGCAATATTATAAGGACTGCTACATTGAAGGAACCGTTGATTTTATTTTCGGCTGGTCTACCGTCTTGTTCGAGAACTGTACCATCTTCTGCAAAAAGGAAAGCGGCTATGTGACCGCTGCATCCACCCTCGATACAACCCCGGTGGGTTTTGTTTTCAGGAACTGTAAAATTACCGGAGATGCTCCTGCAGCTTCCTGGTACCTCGGCCGCCCCTGGCGGCCGTTTGCCAAAACCGTTTTCATTAACTGCTACCTCGATAAGCACATCAAACCTGAAGGCTGGCACAACTGGGACAAGCCCGATGCGGAGAAGACTTCTTATTATGGAGAATACAACTCTACGGGCCCGGGAGCCAATGCTACAGCGCGCGTGGCGTGGTCACATCAACTGACCGAAACGGAAGCGGCCAGGTATAGCCGGGAGGCAATCTTTGGGGATTGGAAGGTAGAGTAGTAAATGCAGATCAGGATGGAATCCGTTATTTTAGCAGTGAACTACGAAGGGTTTGCTATAGGGTGGATATATACCATATGGCGGATATCCACTAGTTGGCGGTAATTGCAACAGGACAACATGGACAGAGATTCAGTTTACACTCACCTAAAATGGTCGTTACAAGCAATGGCATGTGACGGTGAGAGACAGATTTTATTATTCCCGGACTTCGTAGTAGTCACGGACGAAATAATTAATGACTTCGATCACTGGAGACAGACGGTTGAAAGTCGATACAAATCGGAATTCACTAACGGACAAATTGAATCATTGAATCAGATTGACGTTGTAATTGACAAGATCACAAAAAATGAAACGGAGATTTGGGACAACGACACGTTAAGAACTCACGGACTTTGGGACGAATTGAGAGACGCGGGGACTAAGGCACTAAAAGAATTTAAATGGGAAATAGAAGCACCTCCGACAAATAGATCGACTTATGTGAAGGGGTAGTTGCAACTACCGCCAACAAAATGTTTATGCAATGCGGGGGTTTGGTATTAAATTAAAGTTTATGTTTCATAATGTAGTCGGTCACGGGGGACAATTTCGCAGCAGGTCGGTCTTAGCATTCCGCTGCGCTTCATTGCTAAGCCCTCCTATTCCCCGCACTACATAAACATAAACGTTATGGCACATTTCTAATTGAGATTAAGGTATGAGATTGACAATATGTTTGGTGGCATTTTTATTTTTAGCACAAAGCAATGCCAAGGGACAAAAATTGGAATTGAGAACGGGAGACAAGAACTTTGGCTGGCATTTTATCATTTGGACTACGGACACTGCTAAGTGTTCCCTGACAAGGAAAGCACCGATCACGTTTGACCAAAATAATGTTGCCTATGTTCACACAGCTTTCCAAAACCAGCAAGGGATCAAGATTGTAAATGAAAAAACTGAAGACATTTCAGGACAAATGCGAGAGATTATGAAAAGCGCATATTCAGTTCGGTTTTACAGACCAACTGACGAGGAAATCAAAAACCATCCATCCTTTGACGAATACTTTATGCGCTTGTCTGACAAGGCAGCAAATATCTATTTGGACTTAGAGAAAAAGGGATACATAATTAGAGATCCAAAGATTGAGTAAGAAACGTGCCATAACAAAATGTATAAGAAATGGCGCTGATAAGGAGGACGTTTTTCTATTTTTGCTCAGCGCCACTTCTTATACATAAACGTTAGAACATGCTGCCAAAGACATTGGACGAATGAGAGAGGAAATCAGAAGAATTAGGAAAAGAAAAACTTGGGTCAATCCGACAGGTTGGGAGATGAACAAATTTAAGTTAATCATCTTGACAAGCTTTTTTTTTCTGATTGCTTTGATATCCCTACTAAAGGGAGGAATTGTAGCATCAATTGTATTCGCGACAATTGGAATTCTCTTGACGTTGGTTTATGTAGGGACAGAACGACAATTGCGAAATAGATTTAAGGACATCGAAGATAGGTTTAGAACCCGGACAAAGGACCAGTGACAACGTTCATGATAGCTACTGAAGATATAAGAGACATTTTTTCAATTCTACACGATGGGACAATTTCAGCGTGGGCAGGTGATGCGCATTTGCTGATATTGACGGTTGAATGTGAATATTTAGCAGAAAGAATAAACAAGTCTTTCGACAAGTTCTATGTTGAGTTATTGAGAATCGATAAAATGGAACTTGATCCCTGGACAAATCCTGTTGATCTTCCGGCTATTATAAAGACTGATTTTGCTGACATCTTTAAAGCTGAACTGGAAATACTTTCAGCTGACATTAAGGATAATGCTGTTGTTGTTAGTTGCAACCAACACGACACGGATTTTGATTATTGTGGTGGTAATCTGACAATTCGTTGTCAGAAAATAAAGGTATTTGATCAAATCCAAAACGAGTTGACAATCGATCAATTACATACAATATGTAAAAATTACTGGGACGAATAGAGTAAGAAATAATCATCGATCTTTGTCTCCACCGGCAAGTACAGAATAAAAAATACCAGGTAAGGATTGAATTCAGCTGAGAATACTTAGGTCTCAGCTGAGTCTCCCGATTCCTCGGAACTCCGGTGTAAACAGAACCATTAACAGGAAATAATTTCTATTTCTTTTTCTTACTGTTCTTCGAAGGATATTTCTTAAAGCATTTGTACAGCACACTGCTCAGTGCACGTCCGTCACCCTGGCTGGCAATTTCAGCGGTGCTTCTGGCTTCCCACACTTTTTTCTTCCGCGCCACATCCTGGATGTCGATCACAATAGATCCCTGCTGGTATTCCCGCGACCAGGTGCGTGAAGCATCAACACCCGAAGGATCGGTAACCGGACTTTGTCCCAGTGGACCGAGGTTTTCCGTGTCCATACGCACCACCGATTCCCCGATGTAGCTGATTGCCAGCTCGGCCGTGGAGTCTTCTACGGCCTTATACCCTTTGCGTGTGAGCTCCTGTGTGATCCATTCTTTTATGGTCTGGTAAAGCGCATTCTCATCGATCTTGTGATCCGAGAGTGTCACTACTTCACCTTTGTCCACGCGGAAGGTGGTGTATTTCGTAAGGTCAACGGATTCATCTTTTTTGACCTTGACCGATTGCGCTGCGCCTGAAACAGCAAAGTAAAACATGAGGCAGCAAAGAAGGATCGTTTTCAGCATAGCGTGGAGTATATTAGAGACTAAGCGAAGTTAAACAAACGGACTTTGATAAAGCAGATGATTGTGAATTTTGAAGATGAAAGACCAGGCAATATTTACTGTGCCTTACCCTTCTCAATTGATTTTCCCGAAGATCCAACTTAATTTAAGTTCCACAGAAATGGCATGTTAAATCCAAAAGTATGAGAAAAATAATAGCCGCAATCAATATGACCCTTGATGGATTTTGTGATCACACAGCCTCGATTGCAGATGAGCAATTACATCAGCATTACGCTGATCTGTTGGCCAGCGGGGGCGCCCTCCTTTACGGTAGGATCACCTACCAGCTTATGGAAGATTACTGGCCATCGGTAGTAAAAAATCCTACGGGCATCAAACCAACCGATGATTTTGCCAGGATCATCGAGAGCATTCCTAAAATTGTTTTCTCACGCACACTGAAAACCATCGGGTGGAAAAATGCAACGCTGGCGAAGCGTGATCTTAACGAAGAAGTTCTGGAACTCAAACAACAATCCGGCAAAGACATTCTCGTGGGCAGCCCGAGCCTGATCGCAGCCTTAACGAAGCTTGACCTGATCGATGAATACCAGCTCTGTGTTCACCCGGTTATTGCGGGAAGCGGGTTAATTTTATTCAAAAACATAACCGATAAAATTACGCTTAGGCTCATAAAGACAAAGACCTTTGGTTCCGGTGCGATAGTGCTTTACTATGAACGGCCTTCCTGATTTCAAATTCCAGATTCCATATTCCAGGTTTCAAAGTGGACAGGTCTGAAATCTTGAATATGGAATTAAATCAAAGAGAAACTCCTCGCTTCCACGGTATGAAATCATCCTGATTTAATTCAACGGCTTTTGCTGTGATGCGTCCGCTCGCTACTTCAATGATAAAATCCAGGATATCTTCACCTTCCTGTTCAATGGTTTTCTCCCCGGAAATTATCCCACCCGTATTGTAGTCGATGATATCCGGCATCTTTTGCGCCAGCTTATTATTCGTAGAAAGCTTAAGCACCTGCGATACCGGATTACCGGTTGGTGTTCCAAGTCCCGTGGTGAAGAGAATGATCTGAGCACCAGATCCGGTTGTTCCGGTTGTGCTCTCTACATCATTCCCGGGTGTACAAAGTAAATTGAGTCCGGGCTTCTTCAGGTATTCGGCATACTGAAGTACATCAGCCACCGGAGCAGTTCCACCTTTCTTGGCAGCCCCGGCAGACTTGATCGCATCCGTGATCAGTCCGTCTTTAATATTTCCCGGTGATGGATTCATATCGAATCCGGAACCTACGGCTTCTGCCGCGCTGGAATAGGTGCGCATCAGTTTAATGAAGAGTTCTCCTGCGGCATCTTCCTCACAGCGGTTGATCAGTTCCTGTTCAACACCACACAGTTCAGGGAACTCAGAAAGAATCGTACTTCCGCCTAATGCTACCAGCAGATCAGACGTGTGACCGATCGCAGGGTTAGCAGAAATTCCGGAGAAGCCATCGGAGCCACCACATTTCAGTCCCACGGTAAGTTTGCTGAGCGGTGCAGGCCTGCGTGTGATCTTGTCGATCTCCATTAAGGAGATGAATGTTTTCTGAATAGCCTGAGTGAGCAATTCCTGTTCTGTGCCGGATTGTTGCTGATCAAGAATGATAACCGGCTTCGTGCCTTTGGGATCAAGTTCTTTTAGTCGTTCCTGTAAAGTTTTGATCTCTGCATTCTGGCATCCGAGACTTAATATCGTGGCACCGGCAACATTCGGGTTGTGAATGTATCCTGCAATGAGTTTACAGAGCGTCTGTGAATCCTGGCGCGTTCCGCCACAACCACCCTGGTGAGTGAGGAATTTAATGCCATCTACATTTTTGAAAATGCGTGAACGTCCCTGGGATTGTTTCTCTGTAAAAGAAAGCGAGGTGATCTGGTCGGCCTTTCCTTCTTTATAGAGTTGCACCATATCGTGCACATAATTTTTATAGGCGTCAGGTTTGGTGAAGCCCAGCTCATCCATGAAGGCCTGACGTATTACTTCCACATTCCGGTTCTCACAAAATACAAGAGGTACAACCAGCCAATAATTGGCAGTGCCTACCTGTCCGTCAGCACGGTGATAGCCATCAAAGGTTTTGTTTTTGAATCTGGAAATATCAGGCGGAGTCCATTGATAGGTTTTGGTACGCCCTGAATATGGAGCGGCTTTATGTTTCAGGTTATGCGTGCCGATAACGCCACCGGCTTTGATAGGTTGAATAGCTTTTCCGACCAGGGTACCATACATGAGCACTTCGTCATCGGGTTGAAGATTATTCTCAGTGAATTTGTGTTTGGCGGGCACATCGTCTACTAACGTAAGTTGCTTGCCATTCAGGGGTAATGTTTCTCCTGCTTTAAGGTCTGTCAACGCCACATAAACATTGTCAGCCGGATGAATTTTTAAAAATCTGTTTGCCATAAGGATAAAACGACTATATTGCGCAATCGATTGCACAATGTACGGAC
>DASXWH010000213.1:0-3636 GCA_036503775.1 Ohtaekwangia sp. | reverse complement strand
ACCTGCTCAGCAGAAACAGTTTTTGAAACGGCAACGCTGGTCGATACATCGAACAGGCTGTCTATCTTTCGTATGCTCCAGTCCTTTAAGGTCCATTTTTGTTTTACGGTGTCCCATTCGATACGGTTGGCCGTGAGTTTTTCTTTAAGCCTGTTGTTTTCAAACTTCTCCATGGAGAAGTGATACCCGGTTTGATTGTTATTGTTATAACTCTGCAGGTACAGATAGGTATCCGGTGCTACCTGCATGTGGATATTTCGTTTGTCGAAATAGTATTTGTTCTTCAGGTATTGAACTTCAAACGCAAGCCGTGATTTTGTAGCATTGGGAATAACCCAGCCTGTGAGCACAAAGCTGATAGCGGCAACAACGGCTGCTCCGATAAAGAAGGGAAGGAGAATCCTTCTGAAGCTGACACCCGCGCTGAGAATGGCGATGATTTCAGTCCGGCCAGCCATGCGGGCACAAACATAAACGGTAGCAATAAAAATAGTAATGGGTGTAACGAGGCTGGCGATCCAGGGAATATAATCGAGATAATATCCAACGATCTGCAGGCTGGTGACCTGCGCCTTGGCAAACTTATCCATCTTATCCGTCATATCGATCACAGTAGTAATCGCCAGCAAAATCAGCACAACAAATACATAGGTGCTGAGAAATTGTTTCAGGATATAACGATCGATAAGTTTCATCATCGCATTCGTAAACTATAATCGTTGGGAAACTATTTTAACCATCTTATTCTTCCATTCGACAAAAGAGCCTTCTTCAATTTTCTTTCTGGCTTCTTTTACCAGCCAAAGGTAAAATGTAAGGTTATGAATAGAAGCAATTTGTGCGCCTAATATTTCTTTATTGATGACGAGATGACGTAAATAAGCTTTGGAGTGGAATGTACTGGCGTATCCTCCGAGTTCAGGATCGATGGGCGATAGATCGTCTTTCCATTTTTCATTTCGGATATTAATGATCCCCTGTGTGGTGAAGAGCATGCCATTACGCGCATTCCTTGTGGGCATAACACAATCAAACATGTCTATACCCAGGGCGATACATTCCAGTATATTCTCCGGGGTACCAACACCCATGAGGTAGCGCGGCTTTTCTTTCGGCAAAATGCTGCACACCAGGCTTGTCATGACATACATATCTTCATGTGGTTCACCTACAGACAAACCTCCGATAGCATTACCCGGCTGATCCTGTGAGGCAATAAATGCAGCGGATTCTTCACGAAGATCTTTATATACACTCCCCTGCACGATCGGGAACAGTACTTGTTCATATCCATACCGCGGTTCTGTATTTTGAATCCGATCAACACAACGCCTTAACCATTGATGCGTGAGTATCATGGAATTCTTAGCATAGGTATATTCGCATGGATAGGGCGTACATTCATCAAATGCCATGATGATATCAGCTCCTATGCTGCGTTGAATATCCATTACATTTTCGGGTGTGAAGTAATGGCGTGATCCGTCAATATGCGATTTGAACGTAACCCCCTCCGGGGTAATTTTCCTGTTCTCAGCCAATGAATAAACCTGATATCCGCCACTGTCGGTAAGTATTGGTTTGTTCCATCCGTTGAACTTGTGGATTCCCCCTGCCTTCTCCAGCAATTCAATTCCCGGACGCAGATAAAGATGATAGGTATTACCCAGGATGATTTCTGCTTTTACATCATCTTCAAGTTCACGCTGGTGGACAGCTTTTACGGATCCTGCTGTTCCGACAGGCATAAAGATGGGAGTATGAATTTCTCCGTGAGCAGTCTGTAAGATGCCGGCCCTTGCAGAAGATTTTGGATCTGTGACCTGAAGTTGAAATTTCATGATTGTTCGCGGTGCAAAAATAGAACAATCAGGAAGCTTTCGCGGAATTATTTCGGAGTCTTAATGAATACCAGATCCCAGATAGGACTCAACATTTTGTCGTGTTATGACTTCCAGTGGAAAGAGATCTGTTTCCGGCATATCCTTTTTGAACATCAGGTGATTTACCAGGTGACTGATCCCCAGAAATGCCTGTCGCTTCGGATTTTGATTGATCAGGAAATCAATTGTGCCATTTCGAAGGTATTTCAGATTTTCTTCCAGCATATCATAACCAATCATGCTGATGTCTCTTTTACCGAGTTTATGGAGATATGAAGCAGCTACGGATGTGCCCTTGGAAGTGCTGACAAAAATTCCCTTGAGTGCCGGATCACTCAGCAGTTTTTCGAGCTGATTTCCAAAAGAAGGTTCGTTAACACCAAGTGAAAATTCTACAATAGAAAAATCGAGCTTGCTTATCTCTTTGAAAAACTCCCTGAATCCCCTTTCCTTTTCAGATAAGTGAACAGAGTCATGGATATCTTCATCAATGTGTAATACTGCTAATGTTCCGGGTTTATGTTGACCAAAATGAATGAGTTCAGCACCAAGTCGTCCACTCTGATAGAGATTCTGGCCGATAAAGCTTAATGGTTTTGCTTCCGGAATATTCGTGTTAAACAACACAAAAGGAGTTTCACTTTCGCGGAAGAGATCAAATACAGGAAGTGCTTCGTGATAAAAAATAGGAGCTACAAGCAGGCCATCCGGATTTGCCTCATAGACTAACCTGGCCATTTTCTGGAAGGAGTTTTTATCCAGCAGGTCGAACAGAAACAAGTCAATCTGAACGCCATACTGTGCCCATTCAGACTGTGCCTGAAGTATACCTAAATTCGATTGTGCCCAGTACGGGTCCAGTTTAGGATCTGGCAGAAGGGCAGCCAGTTTATAGTTTTTATTGGAGCCTAAAGTCCGGGCAATCAGATTGGGTTTGTAATCAATCTGCTCCATTACAGAAGTCACTTTTTGAAGAGCTTCAGGAGAAACTCTTCCGCGATTATGAAGTACGCGATCTACCGTTCCAACCGACACTCCCGCTAAGCGAGCAATGTCTTTTATCCGAATATTTTTCTCAACCATAATTGTAAATCCCCCGGTTTTCTGAGTTAACCAGAAGTAAAGGTAATGATTTGTGTTTTCGCGCACAAATTAAATGTGCACGCACACATTTGACAATTTACAGCAATTTATTTCTGAAATATTCTATAGACGGCACATTCTGGGGACTGTTCCCGAGGACAAGCATAGGTGTGGTCTGAGATTTAAGGTAACGAAAGTTAACAGGCATTACTTTGTGAGCAAAGTGGGCGGGCGAATACTTTCAGAGGCCGGGCGGGTAGTTATATTTGTGCCAGCCAAAACGGAGTAATTCTTTGCAAATTTTATTCTTTATTTTTTTAGTTGCTGCCTTAGTTCAGACTGTATACTTCATTGTTTTTTTAATTGCATTCGCGCGAAAGCAACCGGATAGATCAGGGCAGCCTCTTCCTGTGTCTGTTATTGTATGTGCTCATGATGAAGAGGAGAACCTTAAAGAATTGATCCCCCTTCTTCTGAGTCAGAATTACCCTGAGTTTGAGATTATTGTGGTTGATGATCGTTCTAATGACAATACTTTTGATTGGTTACTGACCGAGACTAAAAAAGATCACCGTGTGCGGATGGTCCATGTCAATCGTTTACCTCCTCATGTGAACGGAAAAAAATACGCCATAACGCTCGGTATAAAGGCGGCAAAGTATGAGTGGCT
>DASXWH010000212.1:0-3916 GCA_036503775.1 Ohtaekwangia sp. | reverse complement strand
GGAGGAACTACAACCATTCGCTGGATCGATAATGACGAATACATTGCCAGCCGGAATGGATACGGTTCTGCTCCCGGGTTACTGGTTTACCTGAACGATTCGGATTCCTGGAAAGAGCAATGGGTGAATACACCCTGGGCGAATACGACCATAAAGGAATATACCGGTGCGTCTTCGTGGGTACCTACTACTGCGGGTGATACGCGGGTGAAGATCCAGGCTCCGCCTCACAGCTTTACCGTCTGGTCTAAAACGGGTTATTAATCTGATTTAATAAGAGAAATCCTGCACGCAGGATTTCTCTTATGCTATACCTGAATGTCATGCGTATCATTCCGTTATTTCTTTCTTTGTTCGTGGGTCTCGTTTGTTGTAAACCTCACCATCCGGAAACAACAGGCTCCATTCTATTCACAACAACACCGGTACAGTCGACATCGCTGCTGGTGAAACCGATCTTGAAATGTTATCCGGGGAAACAACACCTGGAGTTGGATCTTCGTATGGAGAGCCTTACTCCGGAAAAAATTACGATCACTGAAATTGTACTCAGCAGCACAAAGGGCCTTCGCTCTTTAGATGAAGATATCGCGGGTAAGACATTCACCATTCCTGCCAAAGGCGATACTACATTTCTGCTGACGTTCAATCCTGTTAATGATAACGCTTTGTTTCAGACTACCGGAATGCCGGGGCTTATTGATTCCGTATATACGCTGGATGTTTTTTATTCCGTTGAGGGAAAGCAGGATGTCAGGGTTGTTAAGCTGATGTCGCGAATGCCGGAAGAAGTTTTTTTAGCGTACCGGAAATTTTACAGCATACCCGTGCAGATCTACCACTGCAATACCGAGAATGCATTTGGTGAAAAGCAGCGACAATTCCTGATGACAAGCGGGATCATTCATAAAGACCCGTTTGTTCATGTCACCGAACAGGAGGTGGCCGTGTCAGGATTGAACTTCAGGATCAAATGTTTTCATATGAAGGATAGTCTTCACACGGAGATATTTGCCGTAAATCATTCCGATATGACGATCAGAATAGACACTTCTGCAATGGAACTAACCGTTGACGACCTGAAGCAGGAAAGCTCACCGGCTACCGTGCATATTGAAAAAGTCACCGGCTCTAAAAGCGATGCGGTTATTTTAAGGAAAGGGGATAGGTCCATTATCAGAATGCAGAAGTATATTCGCAGTACCCCGGAAAAGGTAAGGCTCAGCCTGGCGGAAACTTTTTTTCTCTCGGATGGTAAGGCCTTGTTCAATGATGACCTGGAATTAAAACGGGCAAAGTAATTAGTAATTATCCTGATGACGACCGAACAGACTGCATGCTGGATATTCCTGGCCACCGCTGTTGCCTCAGAGAATGATGCCGCAGAGGTTGCCTCTATTTCGTCAGCGGCTGACATGATCAATCATGCCGTGCCCACGCAGGAAGAATTGCAAACTTCGCTGGCCTGGTTGACAGAAAAGGGAATAATACTGCAGGAGGGTAATGCTTACCGGTTGACTCCAAAAGGAAAGGCAGACTACAAACAGGCTTCGAAGAAGACCACGCGAATGTCCAGGATCTGGGAGAACCTGGAAAACATTGTAAAGAAATACAATACGTAATGAATCCGCCCGGATCACTTTTTAATCCGCACTATTTTATCACCGGAAGTATGCGATGAAATGGCTTTCCATATTCCATTTCTTTTGATCAGTACATTCGAGGATTTATAAATAAGATTGTACTCACCTTTCTTGTCTTTATTCCGGATCGTTCCGGTTCCGGAAACCACCGCAGTGTTGTTCTCGAAAATATCAAGGCGCTCAATTCTGAACTCAAAGGAAAGGTACGTGGGCTTATGCTGTTTGATGTAGTCAAGCTGATCCTTCTTTCCGGATGCCTCGCCATCGGAATCAATCAGCTGAAATTCATCGGCCAGGATACGGTCGAGTAATACCGTGTCTTGCTCGCGGTAAGCTTTAGGCCACTCCACCTGTTTTAAGTTTCGTAACACAGCTTCATCGCTCTCTTTATTCTTTTGATGGTTATGCTGATCCACCACCGTGTACCAGTCTTTATTATCGAAGTAGTCATACTGCCGGATGATCTTACCATCCTTGAAATGGAATATGTTGACAAACCGCATGTCATACGGGATACCGGCATACCGTGCTTTTAGCAATCCTTCCGTCATCAGTGTATCACCTTGAATGATTTGTTGATCTATTCGCCAGGTGTAATGATTGTTGGTATTATTCCGGTCGAAGTTCCTGAATATTTCCAGCTTCGTCTTTCCGACCCAGTCATATGTAGGGTCGTCTATAATAATAGAGTCTGCATAAAAGGGTGTGAGCTTGTCGGCTGTAGGTACTCCGCTGTAGGATGCATAGTAGTTGTCTGTAAAGTGTTGCGGGATACTGCTCTTTTTCTGACCAAACGAACTCAGGGATATTCCGATCAGAAGGAGGGTGAAATTGAATTTCATAGGAATCTTTTACAATTCTCCGAAGATGCAAAGTTTACTCCCGACTTACTGTTAACGGTTTGTTAATATCAATTAAGTCCATGACTCCGTGCCTCTGCCGGATAACAAAACATTCCGGTCATATTCATGTAATACTGGCTTGTCAATTTGGCGCATTAAAATTCTAATCAATCCTAACAACCTACATTTTCCTATGAGAAAGATTTATACGCTTATGCTACTCACCTCCGTGGTGTACCTGTCGTCCTGTGAATACTGGCCGGATGGCAATCATCCGCCACAGGAAGGATACACCTATTTCACACAGATCGGATCGGTGGAACTTGCCGGTGGCTCAACTGCCGCTGAGATCTCGGCATACGACTCCAAGACTAAAAAACTGTTCGTTGTCAATGCAGTGAAGTCTGCTATTGATGTGATCAACATGCAGGATCCTTATCACCTGGTTTATGAGCAGGAGATATCCATTACACCTTATGGAGCCGGAGTAAACAGTGTGTCTGTAAAAAATGGATTGCTGGCAGCAGCGATTGAATCCAATCCGAAGACAGATGCGGGTAAGGTTGTAGTATGGAATACAGCTGACCTCAGTGAGCGTGCCGCAGTAACGGTAGGTGCACTTCCGGACATGGTGGCTTTCAGTCCGGATGGAAAATTTATTGTTTCCGCAAATGAAGGTGAGCCCAATGAAGATTACACTATCGATCCGAAAGGTTCGATCTCGATCATTCGCGTACCGGGGTATGCGGTTACTACCCTCGACTTCACTTCATTCAACAACCAGGCGGCTTCACTGATCACCAAAGGATTCCGTATGCCCGGACCAGCAGGTACTACACTGGCACAGGATACTGAACCTGAATATGTAGCGATCTCTTCCGACAGCCGTACAGCATGGATAACACTTCAGGAAAATAATTCTGTTGCCCGTGTTGACTTATCTTCAAAGAAGATCGACAAGATTTTTCCGTTGGGTTATCTGGATCATAGCAAAGCCTCTAATTCGCTTGATCCCAGCGATCGCAATGCCGGTGTTTTGTATGGAAATTTCCCCGTGCGCGGTCTGTATCTCCCGGATGCCATCGCAGCGTTTCAATGCGGAGGCTCCCAGCTTTTTATTACGGCCAATGAAGGCGACAGCCGGTTAAGACCTACCAGTGATGACGCGCTTCCTCCCCTGGAAGAAGGTGAATTGTTTAATGAAGAGTCACGCGTGAAAGATGTTACGCTGGATGCAACCGTTTTTCCGAACGCAGCGGAGCTGAGAACGGATGCGAAGCTGGGTCGCCTGAAGATCACAAACAGACAGGGTGATACGGATGGTGATGGCGACTATGATCAGCTTTATTCGTTTGGAACGCGTTCATTCACCATTCGCAATGGGCTCACGAACCAGATCGTTTATGAAAGTGGCGCTGCGCTGGAAGAATA
>DASXWH010000211.1:0-37113 GCA_036503775.1 Ohtaekwangia sp. | reverse complement strand
TAATAATCGGTGGTGTCTTTGAAACGGGTTTCTTTTATTTCAGCTTTTTCAAACTGATCGATACGCGCGAATACCTGGGCAAGTGCTTTGTTATCGGTGGCGCGGAAGAATTCACCACCACCAATGGAGGCCATTTTCCGCATGGTAGTCTCGTCTACAGTATTTTCATACATGCTTGGTCTGCCGAAGAAATCTTTTCCAAAAGGAACCATACCTTCCTTGCCTACTACAATGGTATAGATCTTTATACCGTAAGCCGCTGCGAGCTCCGCAGCGGTGATCGGATCGATATTACCGGCTGTGTTATCACCGTCACTTAATAAGATGCATATTTTGGATTTCGCCTCGGATTCACTCATCCGGTTTGTAACCACGGCCATCGCACTGCCGATCGCTGTGCCTTTACTTTCGATCATTTCAAAGCTGATATCTTTCAGGTATGATTTCAGTAAATCATAATCCGTAGTTAGAGGAGCCAGTGAAAAAGCATCACCCGAAAAAATTACGAGGCCTATCCGGTCCTGAATTCTTCCGGCAATAAAATTCTGGGCTACGCGCTTGGCAGCTTCGAGACGATTAGGGGTAAAATCCTCGATCTGCATCGACTGTGAAATATCCAGCGCGATCATAATATCTATACCTTCGGTCCATTGATCCGATCGCTCATTGGTTTTCTGCGGCCGGGCCAGGGCTACAAGAATAAGCGACATGGATAGTATGAGTAATATCTCTGGTATTAACCGGATCAACGTCAGGGGAGAGGCATGAAAATCCTTTTGTGTCATGGCTACCGGAAGTTTCTGATTGAACCGGTAACGAAGCAGCCAGCGCACAACAAAGATCATCGGTACAGCCACGATGAGGTACAGAAATATGGAATTCTCCCAGGTATAAGCCGAGAATGTGGAGGGCTTAAACCATTCTATATGATACCATGGTGTAAGGTCCTTATCCATGCTTCAGCTTGTCGAGTTTGTGGTGGAAACGTTTATCTGCAAAATCCTTCAGGTGTTCCAGTGACGACATAACGCTATGATCTTTTACGGAGCCATAGACTGCGCCATCAATACTTTTCAGGTTACTGATCAGCAGCGCGTCACCATCAATTAACTGGGTTTCACGGGTGGTGAGTTTAGTATAAGGTTTCGCTTCAAGCTGTTCCATGTACTTCTTCCATAAAGAAAGCGTTGTTTCAATTCCTGTAGTGGTGACCGCTTCTTTTAACGTAGTGATCTGCATCGTATACAGGCTTACGAACTTTTCGTGTGCTTTGATCATCCGTCTTGTTTTGAAATACTTACGTATGCGTTTACCGAAAACGAACCATACAATAGCCGTCAGTACGATCAAAGCACTGAATACAATGACGAGCACCGGGTAATTGAATAACCATGATACATCCTGATAGGCCACATTGATCTTTAGCGGAAGTTGTTCAACAGGGATGGTATCCAGGCTCATGGTAACCAGTGGTGATAACCGTATGCTGTCGATGTTGGAAACATGTTGTGTGCAGTCTCCGGGATTCACCTGAAATACTTTCAGCTGAAGCTGCTGAATCGGATCAACCTCAAAGGTACTCAACTCATAAATGACACTGTCATAACTGATGCCATCACGAGTCTTTGTCGTGAAGTAGCGTTTACCTTCAAATTCAAATGGCGTATAGTTGTAGGTAGAATCAGGAAAAAGAATATTCAGGTTTTTGTCGTATTCAGCAGACAAGTAAAATCTGACTTTGTCACCAACGATGAGACTGTCTTCAAAAAAACCGGCACGCACGTTTACCTCCTGAGCGTGAGCGGCTGTGATCGAGAAAGCCAGCACGATCAAGGAAATGAAGCTCCTTATCCTGCGGGTAATATCCGAAGACCGGTTGCAAAACAATTTCTGCTGTTTACGTTGTTCAGTCACTACCGCAGGCATCATGAAGACTTTAATGATTTGTTACGCACCTTGAACAGGCGTAGGAGCTTGGGAACATAGTCTTCATCCGTATCGAGTGACATAAAATTGATTTCATGTTTTCGGCTGAAAGAAGCCAGCTCTTCTTTGCGGCTATCATGCCGCTTACTGATCTTCTCGCGGAAATCACCAAAAGAAGTATTTATCCAGATAGTTTTTTGCGATTCCTTATCAATCACTGGAATAATGCCTAGTTTAGGCAGTCGTGTTTCACGCTTGTCACTGATGTGTATAACCACCAGGTCGTGTCTCCTGGCCAGTGATTTCAGATTTTGAAAATATCCCTCATCAATAAAATCCGAAATGAGGATAACCACGCTTCTGCGCTTAATAATATTGAGGGCATAGGCAATGGCTTTGGAAAGATTCGTTTTAAGTGACCGTGGATTCAGCGAAGTAATGGCACTGATAATTTCATAAGCTTGCGAATGACCTTTGGTAGGTTTGATGTAACGCTCCTTAACATCCGAAAAACAGATCAACCCCACATGGCTGGATTCCTTCACAGCAGAAAGCGCAAGCACACCACATATCTCTTTGCCGATATCCACCTTTGTTCTTCCAGGGCTGCCTATTTCTTCTGATGCGGAAACGTCCAGGATGAAGAATACAGTTTGCTCTTTTTCTTCCCGGAATGTTTTTACGAATGTGCCATGACCTTTGGCAGATACATTCCAGTCAATCGTACGGATATCATCACCGTATTGATACGGGCGCACATCATCAAATTCCAATCCGGAGCCTTTGAAAATAGAGTGAAAGTCACCTTGCATCTGACTGTTAATGACTTTCCGTATCTGGATCTCGTACCTGCGTAATTTCTTAACCAGTTCTTTCATTCCATTCCTGCCTGGACCGTAGTCTCCAGGCATCTGTTCCGCCCAAAAATAGAACAAATATGATTATTTTGCCCCCGAATAACGGGTAAACGTTGAACAGGAATAGCCAGCTGGCTTATTTCTTGCTGAACGATGTAACGTTTACAGGGTGATGTTGAATTTAAATTTCCATAAACGGTGAAAGTACGCGTAATATCTGCGGTCTTAGGAATATGGCTGCTATCGGTTTCCTGCGGGTCAAATCAAAAAGCACCCGAAGGAATTCTCGATCATGAGCAAATGGTGCATGCGTTAACACAGGTGTACTTGACCGAGGAAAAAGTAAGGCGGTTGAACCTCAACACCACAGACTCCAGCAAGCAGGTTTTTAACCGGCTTCAGGAAAAGGTTTTTATGAAGGAAGGTATTCAGGATTCGATACTGAAGAAATCGATTGACTACTACATGGATCATCCGCTCGAACTGCAGGCGATTTATACCACACTGGTAGATTCCCTGAATCTGATGGAACAACGCGAGACCGTTAAAAAGGAATGATCTATCCGGTAGATTTTGAACAGAAGCTGGGATTTGATCAGATCCGGCAAAAACTTAAAGACCATTGCCTTTCTTCCGCTGGTGCTGCATGGGTAGATCGTATCCGTTTCAGTGATCAGCCCGATTTCATTCTGATCTTACTGAAACAAAATCTGGAATTCAGGCAGATACTGGAAAAGGGAGAGCCCTTTCCATCACGTCACTTTTTTGATGCCACAGACTGGATCCGGAAAATTTCGCTGGAAGGTAACTGGCTTGAATCAGAAGAATTTCTCAATCTGGCCTATGCGCTGGAGACGATCCTGGCCAGCAAAACCTTCCTGGAAAAATCAAAGGAATTTTACCCTGAGCTCTTTCGCTTAACAGATCATGTCACGATACGTGAAGTGGTTGCAAAACAGATCCATCAGAACATTGATGACAAAGCGCAGGTGCGTGATTCGGCCAGTGCCGAATTATCCAGACTTAGAAGACGACTACGCGAAGAGCAATCCCGGGTGCGTAAACTGGCCGAGCAGATCTTCCGGAATTCGGTTAATGAAGGATGGGTACCTGAAGGGGCACTACCTACTATCCGTGAAGGCAGGGTAGTATTACCGATTCAGGCTGAACACAAACGCAAGCTGAAGGGGTTTATCCTCGATGAATCAGCCACAGGCCAAACGGTTTTTCTGGAGCCAGCCGAAATGCTGGATGCCAATAATGAGATCCGCGATCTGGAGCATGCCGAAAAACGTGAAGTGATTCGTATTCTTCGTGAGATGACGGATGCATTGCGTGAACAATTGCCGGCATTAAAATCTTCTTTTCAGTTTCTGGCACAGGTGGATTTTATACGGGCGAAAGCGAAGTTTTCGCTGGAGATAAATGCGGACCTGCCTGTTCTGGAAAAACAACCGGGCATGGTATGGTATCAGGCACGGCATCCGCTGTTGTATCTGAATCTGAAAGGCAAGCGTGAAGTCGTACCGTTAACTATTGCCTTGGATCAGCAGGCCAGAATGTTGCTCGTATCCGGACCGAATGCCGGTGGTAAATCTGTTTGCCTCAAGACGGTGGGCTTGTTGCAGTACATGGTGCAATGCGGATTATTGATTCCGCTTTCTGATCGTTCACGGGTTGGTGTTTTCCAACACATTCTGCTCGACATTGGTGATCAGCAATCCATCGAGAATGATCTGAGCACATACAGCAGTCACCTGGGTAATATGAAGGCGTTCCTTCAATCGGCCAACGACAGGTCACTGGTACTAATGGATGAGCTAGGTTCGGGTACAGATCCAAACTTTGGTGGCGCTATTGCACAATCCATTCTGGAATCGTTGTTAAAGAAAAGAGTTTGGGGCGTGGCGACAACCCACTATTACAACCTGAAATTATTTGCCGGCCAGCGTCAAGGTATTCAAAATGCGGCCATGCGATTTGACGATAAGAACCTGGCACCCTTGTATGTCCTCGATATTGGTAAACCCGGAAGTTCATTTGCGCTGGAGATTGCACGCAAGATCGGACTGCCACAGCAAACTTTAGAGGAAGCAGAAAAACTGGTAGGTAAAGATCTTGCCGGTTTTGAAAAGCTTGTCCGCTCGCTTGAAAAGGAACGTGTTGAATTGAGCGAGAAAATAAAAAAACTGGAACGGCAGGATTCCGAGATGAAACAATCGCTGGCGAAGTATCAGACCCTGTCCAGTGAACTGGAGACGCGGAAGAAAGAAATACTGAACAAGGCTAAGGAAGAAGCCGCTGGGTTGTTGAAAGATACGAACCGGCAGATTGAAAAAACGATCCGGCACATCCGCGAAAATCAGGCGCATAAAAAAGAGACACTTAAGGTTCGGAAGAATCTTCAGGAACTTACCACCCGTGTTGAGCCCGAAGTAAAGAAAGTAAAACAAGCCGAGGTGCTTAACGAAGGTGATCGCGTACGGATTGTTGGTCAGGATGGAAGCGGTGTAATACTTTCCATTCAAGGCAAGAATGCTACGGTACAATTTGGAGAACTGAAATCGGTAACCAAACTTGATAAGCTGGAAAAGATCACAGCTGCTGTAGAAAAGGAAATTGCCACCCGTCTTCGTTCAGCCGGTATTAATGTTCATGAAAAGCGATCTGCGTTCACCAGTACCTTAGATATCCGGGGGAAACGCGTGGATGAAGTGATTGCGTTGTTAGATCCATTTTTGGATACCGCCATTCTATTGGGTGTAGGCGAATTGAAAATCCTTCACGGCAAAGGTGAGGGCGTATTGCGTAAGGTAGTTCGCGATCATCTGAAACGCTACAAAGAAGTAGCCTCCTTCGCTGATGAACACGTAGAGCGTGGGGGTGATGGAATTACCGTTGTGGTATTGAAGTGATCAGTTGCCGACCAGTTTTTTCCAATCGGAAAAACGCATGTCGATACGGCTTTTAAGCTTGCCGTAATTTTCCCAACTGTCGGTTACGTGATAAATAGAAGGAAGTGTTTTTACCAGGATCTCATCATAGTCGTTATGATAGAGACCGCCACCGTAATAATAATAGGTGAACATATTTCCCTGGCGGTTGAAGAGTTCGAAGCCCAGGTAACCATCCCATATTTCACTCAGAATGGTGCAGGAAATTTCTCTTCTCTTGAAGCGGAATATCTGGTTGGAAGCTTCATCTTCAAAGTATTCGGAATATTGGCCGGAGTCGATGATCCATCCGAGGTACATACCAATGTGCACGTAAGCTTGTTCGATCGGTAATGAATCAGGGAAGTTTCCGAGAAAGTGGCTCTTCGCGTTATCGTAGATGGTCTTTTGGATATCCGCCTTTTTTTCCATAAAACAATGTTAATTCAGTCGGTTCAGTTAAGCAATTAAATATACTACTTTATAACACTAATGAAAGAACAAGTAACCAACAAAGATGGCTGCAATTACACCGGCTAAGTCGGCAATCAAACCTCCGGTTACCGCATATCTTGTCTTGCGGATGTTTACTGATCCAAAATAAACCGCCAGAATATAAAAAGTTGTGTCAGCGCATCCCCTGAAGATGCTGGTGAGGTTACCTACGAAAGAATCAACCCCTGAAGTTTTTGCAATATCAATCATCATAGCTCTGGAACCCTGACTGCTCATAGGCTTCATCAGTGCAACCGGAAGGGCTTCCACGAAATCGGTGTTCAATCCCGCTTGTTGAAATGCCCATCCGATACCTTGTGAAATGTACATCAACGTTCCCGAGGCTCTGAAAATACCGATTGCCACCAGCATGGCTACGAGGTAGGGAATGATCTTAACCGATGTTTCAAAGCCTTCTTTCGCACCTTCAATAAACGTTTCAAATAGAGGTAATCGTTTCTTTAATCCCAGAATCATGAAAGATGCAATCAGCAAAATAATGATGATACTGGTGATCAGTGTGGATTGCTGCTGAAGGGCTTCCTGTGATAACGTAGTGAAATACCAGACGCAGAGCCCGACAAATGTTGTCATACCAAAAATATAGGCAGCGATTACCGTGTCAAGAAGATTAATTTTCTGTTTGTAGCTGACATAGATCAATCCGAACAGGGTAGAGCAGAATGTGGCAATCAGCGTGGGTATAAAAATACTGGTGGGGTTTACCGATCCCAGCATGGTTCGGTCTGCAATAATCGATATCGGGATAATGGTGAGCCCGGAAGTATTTAAGACCAGAAACATGATCTGGGCATTGGATGCAGTTTCTTTGTCGGGATTTAATTCCTGTAACTCCTTCATGGCTTTGAGCCCCAGTGGTGTTGCTGCATTATCCAGTCCAAGCATATTTGCGCTGAAGTTCATGATCACAGAACCTGTAGCCGGATGATCGCGTGGAACTCCGGGAAAAAGCCTGCTGAAGAAGGGACCAACGATGCGCGAAAGTATGGCTACCATTCCACCACGTTCTCCGATCTTCATGAGTCCGAGCCACAACGTCATCACTCCGGCAAGACCGATGGAGATTTCAAATCCGGTCTTGGCCATATCGAATGTGGATTGTAAAAGGGCCGGAACTACCTGGGTGTCCTGAAAGATTATCAGCTTGATAAATGCTACAACAATACCGATCAGGAGAAATGAAACCCAGATGTAATTTAAGATCATGTGAAATCAGTTATCACTACAAGGTACACGTATCATTTCGTGTTTACCAAATTCAGGATGTGACATCCCGCTATTCCAGCCGTTTCAGTCCGCAGGCGGCTGCTACCGAGGCTCACTTTTTGAAATCCGGATTCCAGCGCCAGGGAAAGTTCGACACTTGAAAAATCACCCTCAGGCCCGATCAGTAAAATGTATTCCGATGCGGGTGAGGCAACGTCTTTCAGGTGGTGAGGATTACCGTCATCTACAAAGCCAATGAATTTTGAGGAGGCCTTTGTATTTCGTACCACATCAGTGAATTTCTGAACACCATGAATCAGGGGAAGGGTAGTCTTCAGGGATTGCTTCATTGCGCTGACCGCTACTTTCTGAAGGCGTTCGGTTTTGATGAAGGTACGTTCGGTATGCTCGCAGTTCAGGAGTGTGATTTCATCCACGCCCAACTCCACTGACTTTTCTACAAACCATTCAATGCGGTCAGCATTTTTGGTAGGGGAGATGGCTATATGAATGGAGTACGCTTTGCGAATTTCTTTTTTCGTGTCCACGATCCTGAAGGTGCATTGGTGTGGATCAGCTTCTGTAATGGTAGCGGTATAGAAAGAACCCTTACCATCCGTAATGTTAATACTGTCACCGGGTTTGTTCCGGAGAACTTTAACACAGTGTCTGGATTCTTCAGCATCCAGAAAAAAAATACCATCAGAGAGTTGTGGCTGGTAGAACAGGTTCACTTCATCTGTTATTGTTGATGCAGGCGCTCTACCAATGAAATGTATTCCTGCATGGCCTCGGTTTTAGCTTTGCCTTTCACCTCTGCCCAGGCATCGTATTTGGCGATGGCTTTAAAATCAAAACCTCCCGGACGATCACCACTTACATCACCTTCGGTTGCCTGTTTGTATAACGCATATAAGGTCAGCAGCTCTTCATTGGAAGGACGTTTAGTAAGCTCTTTTGAACGGGTAACGGCAGCTTCAAACTGATGTTGTAATTCCATGGATGGGGGAGTTATATAGCACACGGTCATTCTGTTTGGGAATGACCGGTGTTTGAATGATTAACGTTTATTTCTTTCTACGTATGATCTGAGTTTTTCACCGATGTAAACCTGGCGTGGTCTTCCGATCGGTTCCTTATTCTCACGCATTTCTTTCCACTGTGCTATCCAGCCAGGCATCCGGCCCATAGCAAACATTACCGTGAACATATCTACCGGTAAGCCCAGCGCCCTGTAGATGATACCGGAGTAGAAGTCTACATTCGGGTACAGTTTGCGCTCTACAAAGTATGGATCCTTTAATGCGGCTTCTTCCAGTTTCATGGCAATCTCCAGCACCGGATCGTTCACACCAAGTTTTTTCAGCACATCATCGGCAGCCTTCTTGATGATCTTGGCGCGCGGGTCAAAGTTCTTGTATACGCGGTGACCAAATCCCATCAGGCGGAAACCACTGTTCTTATCTTTTGCTTTGTTGATCCATTTCTCGGTGTCGCCACCGTCTTTACGGATGTTCTCCAGCATCACAATTACTTCCTGGTTGGCACCCCCGTGAAGCGGTCCCCACAGGGCATTGATACCGGCTGAAATAGAGGAATAGATACTGGCTTTGGATGAACCTACTATCCGCACCGTTGAGGTAGAACAGTTTTGTTCGTGATCTGCGTGAAGGATGAGTAGTTTATCCAGCGCAGCTGCTACCACCGGGTCTGTTTCATATTGTTCGGCCGGAAGGGCAAACATCATCTTCATGAAGCGTGCGCAGTAGTTGAGGGAGTTATCCGGGTAATTTACCGGATGGCCCACAGCATTTTTATACGCCCATGCCGCAAAGGTTGGCATCTTGGCCAGTGATCTGACAATACTTAAATAGACACCTTCCGCAGAGCGGTTGGGGTCGAGGGATTCCGGATAAAACGCTGTCTGTGAACAGAAAAGCGATGCCAGAACGCCCATTGGGTGTGCCGTTGACGGAAAGCCATCAAGGATTTTTTTCACATCTTCATGTACCAGCGTGTGCGTCTTGATATCATTGGAGAACTTATCGTACTGCTGCTGTGTGGGCAGGGAACCAAAGATCAGGAGGTAGGCAACTTCCAGGAAGTCAGACTTATCAGCCAGTTCTTCAATGGAATAACCCCGGTAACGCAGGATACCTTTGTCACCATCCAGGAAGGTGATAGCGCTTTTGGTTGCGCCTGTATTTTTGTACCCCAGGTCGAGCGTGATTGCCCCCGTTTTTTCAAGAAGCTCGCCAATGTCAATGGCTACTTCATCCTCACTTCCCACAATGATGGGCAAAGTATACGACTTACCGTCAATGATAACTTCCGCAGTTTTAGACATGATTATATAAAGAATTTAACACAGGTTTTAAAGATACAGGGTAGATCGTTGTCAAGCGAAGAATGTATTAAAAAAAGTGTTTTTTCACATTCTGCCTACGTATTTACCCAAGGTTGATCCGCAATACTGGTAGTTCGTTGAATGCAGGCTCGAAATTAACCTGCGTGAACGAAACAACAAATCACAAATCAACTTGTTTGCTTTAATTACTGCCCAGGATCAGTGGCATGCCATCCTTGCCAGAGCCCACAATAACTACTTTCGAGTTGGGTGATTTGGATAATTCCAGGGTAGCCTCGATGCCTCTCATTTTCAAGAGCTTGTCGCTCAAGCTGCTGTTTACGATGTTGTTGGCGCGGGCTTCACCTTCAGCAGCGATTCGTTTTCTTTCGGCTTCACTCTTTTCTTTATCCAGCCTGAACTGATAGGCAAGTGCTTCCTGCTGTTGCTGCAATTTACTTTCGATGGCTACACGGATCTGGTCAGGCAGTTGAATGGACCGGATCAATAGTGCCACCATGGTAACGTTGTTGGCATGGAGAATTTTTTCAGATTCCTGCTTGATCGTGGCTTCAACTTCTGCCCGCTTGGTAGAATAAATTTCTTCTGCTGTAAAACGACCCATCACCTGGCGTACAGCTGAGCGTACTTCAGGAATAACCAGAACATTGACATAATCAATGTTAAACTTTTCATATATATATCCGATTTTTTCAGGAATGGGCTTGAATCGAACTGAAACATCTACGTGTATGGAAAGACCACTCTTATCGAGTACATCCATATTCTCATCCTGTGATGTTTCCTGTACATTATAAACGAACACATCGTTCCAAGGTGCCTTCATATGAAAGCCCGGTTGAATGACATTGTCTTTATCCAGACCTTCACCGAATTTGTAGAACACTACAGCACGTTGCGTTGCGTTGATCGTAAAGAAAAGGCTGGATGAAATACCCATGATCACAAAAAGGGCAATGACCCCTAAAATAATAAAGGGCAATAGTTTACGGTTGTTCATAAAATTAAGATTAGGGTTTGCTATTCAAGTTGGCCGGATTTAGGCGGACGGGGAAGGCCCATCAGTTTTCCGATAATCAAAACTACAAATAAATTGCTCCATACAGCCTCCAGCACACTAATGTTTCGGATCAACCGGCTGGCTTCCGGAAATCCGGGATCCATACCACCCAGTATGCATAAACTATAGCTAACACACTGGGAATAATTGGCAAACCCCAGCTCCATGCCGGGTGCTAACTGCCCAAGGCCGCTGATGCAGATCAGGTCATAGAGGCTTCCGAAGGTCTGTCCCGTCATCAGAAAAATACAGGCCGATCCCCAAAGCTTATCCGGTGAAAGGTATTCGCCCGAGAACAGATCGTTAATAGCCATCGATATGACCGTTACCTCAATGATGAACAGGAGGCTGTGAATGAGCAACAGAAAGAGGGGGCGGTTGGGAACTTCCAGGATTGTGTAATAGGGAAACTCCACCAGAATTCCTGTGCCAATGCTGATGATCAGGATGGCGAGGTACGTACGGATAAGCAGTTTACTCGTGGTAAAGTTGCGCAGCAGATCCCACAGCAGGTAAGCATATAACACTCCGAAAAATGAAAATATGGTGATCACCAGTTTCGCTGCGGAGCTCTGCGTGTCTTTTAAGAGGAATTCAGAGAGTGTGAGCCCCAACACAATGATCACAATTTCAATGAGTACCAGGTTCTGGTAGTCCTTTTGTTTTTCGCGATTGATTTCTGATTTGCTTTTGGAAAGGAGTTGGCTTAGCATAGGTATAATGGTTGTTTGAAAATACTAATTCCATATTCCAAATACCATATTTCAGGATCCAGGTCAGTCTTCTGAAATCTGGGATTTGAAATCTGGAATTTATACACCTTTATTTTTCCGGTACACCAGGAATAAATTAATTCCTGTATCTTATAGATGCGATCAAAGCCGGCCGCAATGTCAAAGATCCTGATTCTCTGGAAGTGTATACGGTACTGACTGACCTGATTTATATGAAGTAATTACTATCGCAGTTGATGAGATGTCTGGTTTATACATTGATTAGTATTCTTGCAGGGTCTACTGCTTTTGCTCAATCCAAAATATTGGACAGTCTCGAGAACCTGCTCCATAAAACAGAAGATAAAAAAATACAGGCGGATATCCTTCATACCATGGCTTCCGAGTCGTGGGATTATGACTTTGAAAAAGGTTATGGCTTCGCCAACCGGTCATATGAAATCGCAGATGAAACCAACTACATTAAGGGAATGGCTGTGGCGGCTTCCGACATGGGGCTCTATTACTACTTCATAGGTGATCGTGTACGGTGTTTGGAATTTTATTCACGGGCTAAGTTATTATCCGCAGCTGATCCAGGACCCTACCAGGCTACTATTCTGATCCGGTTAGGAACATTCCATCGGGAAGGTGGAAATTTTGATTCCGCCAGTTATTACTACAACCGGTCTGCCACCATGATCGATCCGTCACGACCTTCACGTCCGTTGGCGATGATGCACCATGGTAAGGGGTGGCTCGATTATTACCGCGGAGATTTTGTATCCTCACGATCTCATTTTAAAAAGTCATTGGGAATACAGGAGCAACTGAATGACAGTATGTTCATGGCCGATAACTGGAAAACGCTGGGACTGGTGGCGAGTGCCATGAACCGGTTTGACTCAGCTGAAATGTATTTTGCCAAAGTGAAAGGGATATCCGAACGCTTCGACAATCCGGAGTTAAAAATATTCTATACGATCTATCGTGGTGAACTGCAGTTTAAGAAGGGTGAGCTGGTTGATGCAACGCGTCTGTTTACGGAAGCACTCGATCTGCTCAACAAACACGATTATAAACGCCATCGTGCTGCGGTGCTGAAGAATATCGGACAGGTTTTCGAGTGGCAGGGACAGTATGAAAGTTCATTTGCCTATTTCTTCAATGCGCTGCGTATTGAAGAAGCGATGAACAACCTGCATGAAATGGCACATACCTATGACATGATGGGGTGGGGTTATGCCAATCAAAAGAACTTTGGTAAAGCTTCCGAGATGGCGGAACGATCAGGCGATATTTTCAGGCGCCTGAAAGATCACCTGGGGTTGGCCGACTACTATATCCTTTCGGGATTTATTGCCTTTCAGAAAAGTGACTATACCGGGGCGAGAATGTTTTACGACTCCGCCCTTCATGTAAGAAGGCAGGCACAGTCACCCATTCTGATTGCCAATGTGTTGAATTTTATGTCACAGCTCTCCATTGCGCAGAGTCGCTACGATGAAGCTGCCCGATTTGAACGCGAACGTTTTGATATAAACAGCGCCACGGGAAATTACAATGGGATGGTGGCCTACTACAATAATATGAGTAAGATCATGCTGGCCCGGAAGCAATATGGTGAAGCCGAGAAGTTTGGTTTACAGGCGTATCACGATGCGTTGACAATCGCTTCCGCTACCGAAGCGCGTTCAGCCTGCCTTACCTTATCGCAGACCTTTACTCAGGCAGGGCAATTTGAAAAAGCAACACAATATTACCAACGCTACATTCACATCAGTGACAGTCTGTATACAGCAGAAAGTGCTTCGCGTCAGGCGCAGCTCAATGCCCTGTACGCACTCGAGAAACGTGAGGAAAGAATTCGTGATCTGAACAAGGAGAACGAAGTGCAGAAAACACTTCTGGAAAATCAGAATGAACAACTCCGTTTTCAAAACACCGTGCTTGTGCTGGCCATTACAGGTTGTGTACTGCTGGCAGCGCTGGCCTTTACCTTGTTTCGATTCTACAAGAGTAAAAACCTGGCCAATGAAAAGCTGAATAATCTTAACCGTGAGATTACAGAAAAGAATGAAGAGATACAGGCTCAGTCAGAAGAGCTCACCCAGGCTAATCATGCGTTGGTGAAGCTGAACGAAGAGCTGGTGGAGAAAACCGAAGAAGTGCAGGCGCAGTCGGAAGAGTTACGAGAAACCAACGAGATGATCAGCGAGATCAACCGTGATCTCGACAATATTGTAACCAAACGAACGGCACAACTGAACGAGGCTTACAAGGAACTGGATACATTCTTCTACCGGTCATCACACGATTTCAGAAGACCACTTACAACATTTATGGGACTGGCAGAGGTGGCCAAGGTTACGCTGAAAGATCAGAGTGCCCTGGATCTGTTTGCACGTGTAAATGAAACCGCCCGCAGCCTTGACAAAATGCTGATCAAGCTTCAATCGATCAGTGATGTAGGTACGCAGGAGCTGGTGTATAAAGAAGTACTGATCCGTGAGATATTCGACAATGTATGTGATGCTTTCCGGGAGGATATCACCCGCATGAATTTCAGAACGTCCTGTAGCGTCACCATCACCAAACCTTTTGTTTCCTATCCGGCTATGATCCGGATCATCCTGGAGAACCTGATCGAAAATTCGATTCACTTTAGCACACCTCGTAATCCCTGCTTCCAGCTGACCGCGCACAATGAAGGCGATATGCTGGTCATGGAAATGGAAGACAACGGCCCGGGTATACTGAAGGAATATGAACTGAAAGTATTTCAGATGTACTTCCGCGGCAGCGAACGATCAAAAGGAAATGGCCTGGGACTTTACATTGTTCGTAAGGCGTGTGAAAAGCTGGGAGGTACAATAACGCTGGATACCAGCCGACAGGAAGGCTGCCGGTTCATCATTTCGTTGCCGATGAATTACAAAGAATTAAACCGCTGGGGATGATGGTTGCGTCAGGCAAGCTTAGCTGATACCGGGTCCCAGTTTATGATTTTCTTTTCGAAGTAACTCTTATTACTCGCCAGTGCAGGTCCGGCAGCACGCATACCGAATAATGCATCTTCCTTGATGGGCTTGCCCTCGCGTATACCGGCATAGAAGTTCAGGTGGTGATCCAGGTTGGCGCTGTATTTGGGTGGTGCTTTGAACTCCAGGTCTGATTCCAGCATAGCCGGAACGGCAGGAGGGTAGGTTGCTTCAAACCATTTTGCATATTCTTTCTGCTGAGCTTCAGAGAAGGTGCCGAATGAATCCCAGTCGCCATAGCTGGGTGTCTTCGAAATTTTATGACGCACTACTTTTACAGATCCCCAGCCCATGGTGATCACACCGTCTGTTCCAATCAGCCGCAGGCCTTCACCGTTTTCACTGCCGTCAACAAAGTTCACCCGCATCTGAAGATTGAAGGCAGGATGTTGTTTGGTTTCAGGATAATCAAAAATCCCCAGGCTCACATCCGGAACATCACGGCCATCTTTCCAGAAACGGAGTCCCCCGGAAGAATAAATTCGATTCGGGCCATTGGATCCGGTTACGGCATGAAGCCCGGAGAAAAGATGAACAAATAAATCGCCTGCCATTCCCGTTCCATAGTCCTGATAATTTCTCCAGCGGAAAAAACGAACCGGATCATATGGCATTTTAGGGGCATCTCCCTGGAATGCTTCCCAGTCTACCGTGCCGGCATTGGCATCAGTGGGAATTGAATATTGCCATGCACCGTTTGAGCTATGGCGGTCCATCCAGGTTTCCACCAGCACCAGGTCTCCGATCACTTTGGATTCGTATAGTTCCCTTGTCTTTTCGGTGACAATAGAGCTCACCCGCTGACTTCCCACCTGCATTACCTTGCCAGTCTTCTTTTGAGTGGCGATCACTTCAGCGCCTTCTTCCAGTTTGTGAACCATCGGTTTCTCGCAATACACATGCTTACCTTTGTTCATCGCTTCGATAGACATGCGGTCATGCCAGTGATCAGTGGTAGCAATGATCACTGCGTCAACGTCTTTGCGGTCCAGCAGCTCTTTATAATTCTTGGTTACAAGGAGGTCCTTGCCATAGAGCTCCCGGGCGTGGTCAAGTCGTCCGGAATATAGGTCGCACACACCCACAAGCTTTACTCCCGGTACTTTTAAGGAGGTAGAGATATTGCTGAAGCCCATGATACCCATACCAATCACGGCAACATTCACTTGGTCATTGGCGGCATAGCGCTTTGACGGTGGCAACTGTGGTGTTAATTCAACAACCTTCTTTGACCCTCCGAGGAGTGCAGGAGTTGTACTGGTGATGATCGCTGTGCCGAGCGCCTTCTTGAGAAAACTTCTTCTTGATTTTGACGACTGATCTGACATACGTACTTTGTTTAGCTTGGAAGACCTCTGGAAGTTACGATATTTGCACACATTTGGTGTCGCCAACTGATTTCAGGGAATTAGAGATTACAAACGGATTAAATTTTTTGTGATGATGAATCTATTCAGAAATAAAAACATCGGAATCGACCTGGGAAACAACAACACGATTGTAAGCGATCGTGAAAAAATACTGGTATCCCAGCCATCTTACATCGCTTTCGACACCGAGCATAACCATGTGAAAGCCGTGGGTGATGCAGCTTACCTGATGTTTGAAAAGAATCACGAAGAACTGAAGCCGGTGAAGCCGTTGCGCGGGGGAGTCATTGCGGATTATGATTCGGCCAGCAAGATGATCTTTGAACTCATGCGTAAAGCCGATGCCAGGACATCATTCCTGAGCGGATATGAAAATATTATTTCCGGTATTCCCTATAATACTACTGAAGTTGAGCGCAGAGCTTTGCGCGATGCCCTCAGTCAGTTTCAGGCGAAAAACACCTATATGCTGTTCGAACCGCTGGCCGCTGCGTTAGGAATCGGATTGGATATCCGTGAGCCGAACGGCAAGATGGTTATCGATATGGGCGGTGGTATCACAGAGATTGTTATCATTTCACTTTCGGGCATTGCAGCCTTTCAGTCGGTGAAAGCTGCAGGCGATACGTTCGATGAAGAGATACAGGATCACTTCAGAAGAAACTACAACATGTCTATTGGCCTGAAAACAGCCGAGCAGATTAAAATACAGGTAGGAGCCGTTATCGAAAAGATCAGCGAAGCACCGGCACCGATGCTGGTTAAAGGCAAGGACATGATCGAAGGTATACCCACCACACGCAAGATCGATCACCGCGAGGTAGCGCATATACTGGAGAAGTCTATCAGTGCAATAGAACATGGCATTGTGCAGACCCTTGAAACTTGTCCGCCTGAGCTGGCAGCCGACATCTACGGAAACGGTATCCACGTAAGCGGAGGAAATGCTATGCTGCGGGGATTGAAGGAACGTTTTGAGTCCCGGTTGAAACTTCCTGTTCACATTGATATGGAAGCGTTGCTTTCCGTAAGCAAAGGCGTAGCTGTTGCGCTGCGCGATCCGAAGAAATTCCAGGGTGTTCTGGTGCACTAGCTCTTCACAAGCTGGCAGTTTACGGTTTGACCGTAGAGCGCACGGCCTTTGACTGGAATTCTCCGCTCCATGAAAACATGTTTCACATTTCTGTTGCTGGCGTTGAGCACTGCGGTGCTGTCACAAACGATCTATGAAGATTTTGAGGTTGCATTGCGGAAACCGAAAGACGTGCAACAACTGGTTATTCATTGCCATCATGCCGGATTCAAAATTCCCGACAGCCGCATAGAACAGTTGCTGAATCTGGAGTACCTCTATATTGATTCCTATCCCGGTGAAGAACTCATCCTGCCACGCGAACTGCTGAAACTTCCGAAGCTAAAGACGCTGGTGATTGAAGGCCAGAATTTAAAGCATATTCCCGACTGGATCGTTGATCTGGCGCACCTGGAAAAACTGTCGCTGTTTTATGGTAAGGCAACTGTGATCCCTGAAAATATCACAGCACTGAAAAACCTGAAGGAACTGGGCATCTCCTCTGAAGTGATACAGCAACTTCCGGAAACGATCTACCTGAATACGTTGGAATACCTTTACCTGCATTGCCGTTCGATCAAAACATTGCCTAGCGGATTGGGGAGTTTAGCCAGACTGAAATTGCTGACCATTCACTGTGATAGTCTGCAGGAACTCCCTGATGAATTTCATTCGCTGACCACGCTGAACAGACTTGATCTCTATTGCAAGGTAATGACATCTCTTCCTCCATCAGTGAGTAAGCTTGATAACCTGAAAGAATTCCGGTGGGGCCAGGCAAAATCATTTCCACCTGAAGTGTGTACCTTAAAGAACCTGGAACAGCTGACCTTCGATGTCAGTTTTTTTCCGGAGGTACCGGAGTGCATCGGGGAATTGAAGAAGCTTAAACGAATCGATCTTTCCTTCTCCAGAATTTCGGTGTTGCCTGAAGCGTTGTATGCGATGAACACTCTGGAGTCGATCGATTTGTATTCCAGTATGATCAGCACACTGGATCCCCTGATCTTCCGGTTGCCAAAGTTAAGGTGGATCTCGCTGCAGTACTGCCGCAATCTGCCCGATAAAGTGCAGCTACAAAAAATGTCTAATAAGGTGATTCTGGAATAGGATAGAAGTCGATCTTTAAACTGGGTTGATTTTTCTAACTTGAGATTTAAACAGATACTACCATGAAACGCAGTTTCCTGATGCTTACTCTAGTATTCACGCTTTCGGATTGTTCACCAAAAAATGACGATCCAGAGATCCTGAAGAAAATACTCACTGATTATTTTGATGGCATTAAAACAAAGGACCTCAATAAATTGAATTCAGTTACGACAACAGATTTTATTCTGTATGAAGATGGTAAAATCTGGACCAACGATAGCCTGGTACGTGTTAACCCGAAGTTCAGGTCGGTTAAAGGCACGTGGACGTTTGATAATATGAAAGTGAACATAGACGAATCAAGCGGAGATGCCGTGTATTATAATCACGGTGACTTTGTGATCAATGACACCATTCACCGGCAGGTTGACTGGCTGGAGAGCGCCACGTTCCGGAAAGTGGATGGCGAATGGAAAATGAATTTTCTTCACTCTACCGTACGGAAGAAATGAATCGGAGTGTAGCGCTGTTACTGATTATCTTCGGAGTCATACAGTGTACCCGCAAAGATTCCGTGAGTACCCTGCCACAAGAGGCAGATACGGCACAGGTTGTAAGGGCTCGCCCAGAAAATGATACCGTACCCGAAAATCAATCCTACCGGAATTGCTCTTGTGACCGTGAACTTGAAATATTCAATTATTACACTGACCTGACCATTTCCAACAACAGTACTCAACATCCGTTCCACCCCGATTCGCTGTTGAAATGGAGAGATAATCCAGCCCGTTTGAACGTCAGGTCTTTGGGATTGACAGACTTCGATACCATACCGGCCGAACTGGGTATCTTTGAAAATGTTGAGTCTGTATATTTTATGGGTATTAACAGAACTCATATCCACGGACTCGAAATATTTCCCCGGTTGCGCATCTTGAAAACTGAGCACGCAGACATTCACTTTAACGGGAATGCGGCATGGCTCCGAAATCTGGAAGTAATTTATTCCAACAAGACCAGGTTTTCCGGATTTACGAGTTTCCGGCAACTGCCTAACCTCAGAGAAGTGCGGCTGAGCTTTTCCGGGTTTGATTCTTTCCCGGCCGATCTGGAAAAGCTGAAGTGCCTGATCTATGTTCAGATTGGTGCACATACCTTCGGGGACATTGATTTAAGTACGCTGGATCTATCAAACCTGAAATGTTTACGCTATATTGAGTTTAATACCTCGCGGGAAAATATCAAAGGCATTCCTGCAGGAATGGATCATATCGGTGCGGTTAACATCAGCCATCCCAACCTGACGAAAACCGAGAAGGCGAAATTGAAAAAATTCCGCAGCAGAGCAGACTGACACGACTTATGGTAAGAGATCTTCTGATGATTATTGTTGGTGAGCGCAGGGCTATTTTACGCGGACTTATCATTGCCTTTTGCCTTGTGTTGCCATTTACCTTCCTTCCGGCCATACTCAAGCGTGGATTTACCGTAGACGTCATCGCTGCTCACGCCAGTGTATCCGTTGTATATACTTTTAGCTTTGCCCTGCTGGTAGTGATAGTAGCGATACTCTATAACTACAAAGGTCTCGCTGACCGTAAATGGTATTTTGATCGTCCGGCTTTTCGCAACCTCGATTTTCAAGGAAGAGTAGATGGTGCTGACAGCGTGGTGTGCGATCTCGAAACATTGCTCCTGGGCCAGGTACGGGGTTACTATTTCCGGCTCAGCCTTGTAGGCACCGATACCGAGAACGCACGGCTTGAAATTATTCCGGCTATTGTACTGGATGGAAAGGAAGCCGAGATAAAAGTTCTCCTCGCGGAATACGGTTTCAGTCATCACCGTTTTTTTGGAAAGATACTGTCGTTGAACGAAGTCGACCTGGAAGATGAAGACAGTATTCACACCAAGCTCGAATATTACGCCAGTGTGTTGAGATCGTTTGGTTTTGAACCCATTCCGTTTGATGGCGAATCATCCGGATCCTGAACATCAATTTGGCTATTCATTTTTAAGGCTTACCAATTAAACCTGCTATGATAGGAGAATGACCGATATCAGATATGTTACGTATTACTATTTCCTGGAAAAATCAAGTATGTGGATTATGTCTTCCGTGCCTACCCGATAGATACCATAGATACCGTTGTCATGACTGAGATATCCTTTATACTTGAACTTCTCTTTCTTTTCTTGTAGATCAAATTCGTACTGATCGATATTCTTTCGTAGAGATGCTGCCTCATAGGAAATGCGGAATCCATTGGTGACTGATCCGGATACGTAAAAATAATTGTAAAACGCTGAGCCTTCATCCAGCGCGTGAATAGCAGCCAGGGAGGTAAGCGATACCATAGCTCCCATAAGTCCAAGAGAAGGTATGATGGGAACGGGTTGACTGGCAACTCCAAAATTACCCAGGGTTAGCACAAGGTTGCCATCCGAAAGTGAGTCCGCAAGAATGAAGCTGTTGATATTCACCCCTACGATTTTTTTCAGAAAAAAACTTTTCCGTACTTCTTTTTGCTGACGGGTATACAACGTGTCATTCTTGAGTTGATTATCAGCAGGGATGGTCTGGGTATACACCTTCGCCTTCTTTTCCAGATTGAAAACCTCGATCCTGAACCCGCCATCATTTACTACCCGGAAAAGATGTTCGTGAAAAAGAAACGAGTTAAAAAAATTCAATGATGGCTCAATGAAATTGAAATTGGATGATTTACCTGTTACCAGGTCAAGTGTTATCACGCTTGTGGAGTACGTTGCGCCAGCAATAGGATCACTGGCATCCCGATTATAAAACTGATCTACCAGTATCCGGATAGCGCTTTTTTCCTTTACTATTTTAACAGGAGAGGTAACCTGTGCCGGAATGAGATTTGAACCAGCCTCATAAAAGGTGACTCCTGCTTTTTTGATTTTGCCCAGATCGAATGATAATGGAAAAATGGTCTCTTGTTTTATTTCCAGGTCTTCGATACGCACCAGTTTCAGGTTGAAGCCGCCTTTTACGGAGCACAACAGGTAGAGTGCATTCCCCTCCGTATAACTTCCGTAAACATTTCCGGGAAGATCAATTTGGCGGGGTAATATATTTCCTTTTCCGGTTTGGGTTGAGATTACCTTGGCACGGATAACAACATTTTTTTTATTGTCTTCCAGAAAATAGCAGACTGTGTTCTCTTCTGAAGTGATCAATGCCAGAACAGGTTTTTCGTCCAGGTCATGCAGGTCTATTTCTGTATAGGTTCCATCGGGTTTTATCAGGTATGACTCACCGGCTGGCTTTGATGTGGCATCGGTGTATTTGAACTTTAAAAATATGATGTCATTCTGTACCATTCCACGGATCTGGCCAACACCTCTTGTTTTCTGAAAAGGTATGTCAGCAATTCGTTTTTGACTGAAGGCTAAAGGGGTGATGCCAAAAAGTAAAAGGAGGGCGGTGATGCGTAGCCGCATGTGGATTAGGGTTAGGGTTGATGATGAATTCTGTTACACAAGGGTATAGTCAAATCTACACATTACAGTAAACCTGACAAAACGGATGTCAGAAGCATACCGTTTATTTTCAACTGAATGCCAGCTAAACTGCCCTATAAATCCTATATTGAAACTCACGCAGTGAAATCCATTTGGTATGAGTACTGAAAGAATTGTTATCGTAGGCTATCGTCCCCTTCCTGGAAAAGAAAAGCAACTTCATGAATTGATGAAAACGCATGTGGATATTCTTCGTAAAGAAGGGCTGGCTTCGAACCGGCAGTCGATCATGATGACAACTTCCGATGGAACTGTGATTGAAGTATTTGGCTGGAAATCAAAGGAAGCTATTCAGTCGGCACATTCGAATGCTGCTGTTCAGAAGATGTGGGGCGAATATGCGGAAGTATGCGAATACGTTCCGGTAGGCAACATCAGTGAGATCCGGAATTTGTTTTCAGAATTTACACCTCTTTAAATTATGTTCTTTCGAAAAGCAACCCGAAACGATCTTCCCTTTATTGTTGAAATGCTGGCTAACGATAAGCTTGGTAAACTGCGTGAGGCTTACACAGACCCATTTCCGGATTCATACCATAGAGCCTTTGATGCCATTGATGCAGACCCGAACCAGGAATTGATTGTAGCTGACAATGGAAATGAAATTATCGGTACTATGCAGATCACCTTTACACCCGGACTTACGTATCAGGGTAGCATCCGCGCGACAGTGGAGGCTGTTCGGGTTAAAGAGAATATGACCGGACAAGGTATCGGCCAGCAGATGATAGAGTGGGCTATTGCACGGGCGAGAGAGCGTAAAGCACACATCATTCAACTGACCAGCAACAAACAACGACCGGATGCAATCCGGTTTTATGAAAAAGTTGGATTCATAGCTTCGCATGAAGGTTTGAAGATGGAACTGTAACCCAGCCTAGAAGAATCCTTCGCAGCTCACGCCCGGGCTACTCTTAAATAAATTGGCAGGATGTTTGGTAGATGAAAAATCTGTAATCCAAAATTTTAATCAAACCCTGACCTTATGAAAAAAATTATTCTCTCGTTTATTTTCTGCGCTGTGCTGACATCAGCATTTTCACAATCCACCGAAGGCAATATAGAGATGCATAAGTCCTTCTGGGGTGTAACATTTAAACAGGATGGGCGTCAGCTCCGGCCCCGCCAGGTTCTTGACATCATGAAAGACAACCCGGAAGCATATGCTGAATTCAAAAAAGCCAAGACGAATTATGATGCCGGAAGTGCTTTTGCATTTGTCGGGGGATTTTTGATAGGCTGGCCATTGGGTACCGCTATAGGCGGTGGTGATCCGGAGTGGGGTCTGGCAGCTGCAGGTGCTGGCGTGTTGTTATTCACCATTCCCTTCAATTCAGGTTTTAAGAAACATGCACGGAACGCCATCACGATTTATAATGGCACATCGTCACGTGCCCATACGCATTCATTATCGATTGTTCCCTACGGCACAGGAGCCAGGATCGTATTCCGGTTTTAATACTACATTTGATTTCTTTAAACTTTACTACTGAATGAGGCTGGTCGTTGTTGCATGTTTAATACTGATAAGTGCAGATGTTTACTCCTGCAAGTGCGGCTCATCAAGCCTGGAGATTGAATCCAAAGCTTCGCAGGCTATTTTCCATGGGCTTGTCACGAGTGTTTATGGTGACACCTATCAGGTAAAGGTTCTTCATCTCTGGAAAGGAGAGATAAAGACGGGTGTCGTGCAGTTGATTCAAAAACGAACGTCCTGTGAGACGCGGCTTTTTGTTCCGGGAGTGGAATACGTTTTCTTTCTCAGTAATACTGTACATACCGATGCGATCAGCAATTGCAGCCGGACAGCGGAATATAATTCAGCTACAGCAGACCGGGCCATGCTGAATAAAATGTTCACACCTGAGTATGCGCCAACGAAGTTCGTTTGTTTTACGATCGATGACCTGCCCGTGGTGAGTTATGGTATCACGGATTCAGTTTATCAGCAGAACCTTACTTCAAGACTGATTGCTTCTCTCAGGAAGAATAATATCCCGGCAGTTGGGTTTGTGAATGAATACAAAGCTTTTGATGCGGCTGGTCATCAGAAGGAAATTCATTTTCAGGTGGAGATGATGAAGCAATGGCTGGACAATGGTCTGGAGTTAGGGAACCACACGTTTTCGCATCCGGACTATAATCTTGTGAATTTTAAAACCTTCTCCGAAGATATTCTGAGGGGAGAGACGATCACACGAAGGTTGCTGAAAGCAAAAGGCAAAGAGCTTCGGTATTTCCGGCATCCGTTCCTGCATATGGGCAACTCGCAGGCCAAAGCCGATTCATTGAATCAGTTTTTGGAGCAGCACGGATATACAATTGCTCCAGTAACCATCGACAATGATGACTATCTTTTTGCGTTAGCATACAAACGGGCTTCTGTGAAAGGAGATAAAGCACAAATGCAGCAGATCGGAAAAGATTATGTTGATTACATGGAAAAGAAAGTGCAGTATTTTGAACAACAAGCCTCCCGTTTCTTTGGACGTGATATCAAACACATACTCCTGTTACATGCCAGCTTATTGAATGCGGATTATACCGATGCGCTGGCGGATATGTTCAGGAAAAATAACTATGGGTTTATCAGTCTGGAGGAAGCTCTTACCGACAGGGCTTACGAAACAACAATAACGGCTTTCGGTAACTGGGGTATTTCATGGATTCACCGGTGGGTGTTATCCTCGGGAAGAGATAGATCTTTCTTTAATGGAGAACCCGAAGTGCCGGAGTACATAACAAAGCTGGCGCAGTAATGGTGCACCAGCTTTGATATTCACTATACCTTTAAAAGGTACTCTTCAATTTTCCGGATACGGATATTCAAGGTGTTGGTAACTTCTTCAAACTTTTCTTTGGAGGGCAGAGCTGTATTTGCACTGATGTAGAATTTGATCTTGGGTTCAGTGCCAGATGGCCTGACCGAAACTTTTGTTCCATCTTCCAGGTAAAACTGAAGCACGTCAGACTGGGGAAGGTCTATGTCAGTTTCTTTTCCGGTTATCAGGTTCCTTTCTTTCAATGATTTGTAATCCAGCAAACGCACTACTTTACTTCCTGTAATTTCAGCTGGAGGATTGGTTCTGAATTTTTCCATCATCGCCTTGATCTCCTGTTCACCCTGCTGACCTTTTTTGGTTACGTTGAGCAGTCCTTCTTTGTAGTAGCCGAATTCAACGTACATATCGATCAGCCAGTCGTAAAAAGATTTACCTTCATCGGTGGCGCTGGCAGCCATAGCGGCAAAGAATGCACAGGAAGAAACCGCGTCTTTATCGCGAACAAAATCTCCGGCCATGTATCCATAGCTTTCTTCTCCGGCCGCAACAAAACGTTTCTTGCCTTCCAGCTTTCCCATCAGCTCAGCGATGTATTTGAACCCGGTAAGGGTATTGTAACATTCAACACCGAGCTTCGCGGCCATGGTGTCAATCAGTTCAGTCGTGACAATGGTCTTGGCGATATAGGTATTCTTTTTGTCTTTCAGGTTTTTCATGATGAACGACATCATGAGGCTGAAGGCTTCGTTTCCGTTGAGCAGAATGAATTCACCATCGGATTTACGAACACCGATACCTACGCGATCGGTATCCGGATCAGTTGCCATCACCATCGTGGCACCAACTTTCTTTCCCTTGGCAATCACCATTTCCATAGCAGACTGTTCTTCAGGGTTCGGTGATTTTACGGTGGGGAAATCACCATCCGGTACTTTTTGTTCTTCTACTACCTGGATGTTGGTGAAACCAATTTGTTTCAGACATTCCGGTACCATGGTAATACCGGCACCGTGAATACTGGAATACACCAATGGAATATTTTTATGCTTCGCGATGATCTCTGCGTTTGGAATGATCTTCTTTACTTCTTCATAATAGGCGGCTTCAACCTCAGGGCCGATCAGGTGAATGTTGGCCAGCTTGGGTTTGAACTTCACCTGCTCGAATGAGGTAATCGCATTTACCTCCTGAATGATATTTTTATCATGCGGTGGAACAACCTGCGCGCCATCTACCCAGTAGGCTTTATATCCATTGTATTCTTTCGGATTATGGGAAGCGGTGATCACAATTCCGGAATCACATTTCAGGTAGCGTATGGCAAATGAAAGAAGGGGAGTGGGACGCAGTTCCTGAAACATATACACCTGCATGCCATTGGAAGAAAAAACTCCGGCTACAACTTCAGCAAAGTAACTGCTGTTATTACGGCTGTCGTGGGCTATTGCCACCTTGATGGTCTTTCCCGGGAAAGTCTTATTGAGATAATTTGCAAGACCTTGCGTTGCCACGCCCACCGTATACTTGTTCATACAGTTTGAACCAGCACCCATGATACCCCGAAGGCCACCGGTACCAAATTCAAGATCTTTGTAGAAGCTATCGATAAGTCCTTTTGAATCGGGATTTTGAAGAAGCGCTCTTACCTCGTCTTTGGTTGCCTGATCAATAACGGAACTGCTGAGCCAGGTTTGTGCTTTGGTTTTAACGTCTTCCAGGAGTTGTGACATAAATTTTGCTAAGGTCTTACTAAAGTACCTGGCAAATTAAAAAAGATTGTGCCACATAGCGGCTCCTTTGGCGTTTTTTATTCCGGGTCTGAGCTTTCAGGGAGTAATGAGAACGATTTCGATTCCAGGCTTTCCTGAATCCCCCATCGTTCCAGAATGGGTAGCTCAAGGGATTTTTCCCGGTATTCATCCGGTGACATAATGGGTATGCCCTGTATGATGGGAAAGTATCGTTTACACAAGGTGCAGGTAAGAATGCCTTCTTTGATTTCGTCTTCCTGAAGTTGAAATACCTGAAGGGAGAGATCTGCTTTATCGAAGGGACAGCATAGTTTTTTGAGGAAGTCGATTTTCATGGTTTGTTTAATCTAATGGATGTTGAGATCCGTTGTGCAATTGGATTTCATGATTTGTTAAAAGTGGCTTTGAATCTTAACGTTGTTGCCTCTGGATCATCAGCACGAATAATAGCCGAGATCAACGCCACGCCATCGATACCAAGCGACACGAGTGATGAAATATTCTCAAGCGTTATTCCTCCTGCCACGAAGATGGGTATGGAAGTTTTGTCCCGGGTTTGTTTCACTACCTCAGGTGAAACCAGTTCACAAACATCGGTTGATGATGAAGGGAACATGGAACAGAAGGAGATGTAATCCAATGACTGATCAATGGCCCACTGAATACGGGCATGGTCATTTCCACAGGTTATACCTTTCAGAAAAGGACGGTCTATAAATTTTGTCAGGTAATCCCAGCCTTTTGGAATTTCATCAAAGTGAACACCATCCAACGGTGTGTTCATCAGCCACGACCAGTCTTCATGGATGAGCACGGGAACATCATACGCGTGTGAAAGGCGGCAGAGGTCTTTAATGAAGCTCGATTTGTCCTGCCCCGGTTTCCAGTGATTCCATATCTGCAAAACAGAGATACCACCTTTAAGCGCAGCTTCTACTTTCGGAATCAATACAACCGAACCGGGTGACGGATCAATAACCAGATACACCCCTCCGGTGATCTGATACTTCTTACTTATTTCCATTCGTTTCTAAATGCATTGAAAAAGGCCTCCCAGTAAGGATCTGTTTTAGGAAGAACCAACGGTACAGTTTCTGATCGTTTTTGGATCTGAAAACCGGATTCTTTTTTCGTGATGACTCCGATAGTGGCACTGCTGATGCTGTGTTGCTGAAGTGTACTGATCAGCAAATCAGCGTAGTCCGGTTTAACCGTGATTAGCATTGAACCCGCACCAATGCAACACATGGGATCAATCGAAAATAATTTTCCGATTTCACGTTGAGGTTTTCCAACCGGTATATTCCCGGTGTTGATCAGAATGCCACAATCAGAAGCAAGAGCCAGCTCGCAGGATGCGCCTAATACACCACCTTCAGTCACATCGTGCATAGCGGTTATCGCTTTGGTTTGACGTCCCAACTCTCCGGCAACCAGCCCGGCTTCAACAGCACTGGTTTCATAGAACAGACTTACGGCTTGTTGATGAATAGTTTCCCCACAGAAACGGAGTACCGTCTCTGGAAAGCTCATCGCCAGAATGGATGTAGCCACGAGCGCGCATTCTTTTGTCATGACCACAAGGTCACCGGGCTGTGCACCTTTACTGGTAAGAATGTCTTCAGCGGGAGCAATGGTAATCATCGTTCCGCCACCGGCAACAGTTGAATTCAGACCTTCAAATCTTCCCGTGTGTCCACCGGTGATGGCCACCCCCAGTTTTTCACAGAACTCGTGAATGTATTTCCAATAGGTGTTGAAGTCTTCAGCTGAAAGGCTTTGGGGAAGATTCAGTGTTAATTGTGCATACTGCGGAGCAAACCCGGTAGTCGCCATATCATTTGCCATGAGCTGAACAGAAAGCCAGGCTGATTCGCGTAAGCCTAAAGTAGGTATTAAGGAGAGTGGATCGCTCGTCATGGCCATGGCCAATCCATTGGGAAGTTGAACAACAGAAACATCCACACCCATTTGTGGCCCGATGATCACTTCGCTGCGTTGAGCACCACAGTATGGAAACACCAGTTCTTTAAAGAACGCGTTATTGATCTTTCCCGTTTCCGGGAAACTGATTAGTTCAGTGCTCCTCATGCGTTACGTTTAATGTATAGTCCAAAGAAATCGCCAACCGGTACATGCCATTGCTGAACGGGAAACCATTCGGGCAGACCGGTGCAGTTCCATTCAAGGGTATAGTTTTGGCCTTTCAGTGCTTCATGGATAATTTCAATAAGCTTAGCTGGCGTGTAGAATGTGGCTGTCACATAAAAAGGATTCTTGCCGAAAAGCTGCTGAATTCTTCTTCGTGCTACTTTGGGAGAATTCCGGTTCATCATCCCGAATACAATGCCATGTTTACTCACGCGGGCGGCTTCACGGATCACCTGAACCGGATCACGATAGTATTCAAACGTGGTGATGAAGGCGACAGCATCGAACGTATTGTCTTTGAAAGGCATGTGATGTGAGTCGGCAAGCACCAGGTCACCGTCAAATAACCTACGTCCCTGTGCGAGCATAAAAGGAGAGATGTCTCCACCACTGGCTTCAATACCGATTTGCTTCCACCAGCGTGTGAAGCGTGTTGTTCCGCACCCGAACTCGAGTAGCGTTTTTACACGTTCATCTTTTTGTATAAGCTCACTGATCACTTTCTTCTGCCATACTTCAGCACGTTTGTAACGGCCTTCGTACCAGAGTTCGTACGTGTCGGTATGTTCGCGATTGAAGAACCATTCCTTCCGGTTCTGCCATGATTGAAGCTGACTGGTAATGAGTTGAAACGACATACGGTTTTATGGTTTAGTGAAATAAAAAGCCGCATCCCTGGAAAAAGAAATGCGGCTCGTGGTCATTCGACCTATCTCAACATAAATGAAACCGATGTGCAGCATTCCCTTCGCTGGTATTATCCAGATCAGGTTCTCGGGTATCATCTCAGCCGTTTACACAGCACCCCGATGCGAACGACAAATTAATGATTCCTGATTCCAAATTCCAAATTCAGGCAATCTGAAATCTGGAATTTGGAATCTGGAATCAGGAACGATAGTTTTGCAGCCTAAATTTCCTACGTATGCACCTGGTGAAAATATTTCGTGCCCTCTGGTTCCTATCCATGCTGGCCATGCTGGGAATGTTGCTCTATATATATGCTGCCCTTCCTGAAACCGTAATCGTACAGGATGATGGAGGGGAAACCGTTTCAATTTCACGGGACGCCTTTTTCTATGCTATGCTGGCCATTGGTGCTATTGTTAACGTACTGGTTTATATCGTAGCCCGCCTGGATGCTGGGGCACAGGGGTTTAGAGCCTGGTTCTATGGTCTCACCATTACCCTTAATTTCTTTCTCATCATTGCATTGTCTTTTGTGCACGTTTTTAATAGTACCGAGAAATTTGACTACCCACGGATTGGTTTTATTATCTACGGAAGTGTGGGATTGATCGTGGTATGGGCGATAAGCTGGCCAATAATTAAAATTTTCAGTGCATTAAAGCCTAAATAGACGGTTTTGATGCTGGGTCTTTTGTTTGCTGAATTTCAGTGAGTTAACATATTTCAGTTTATAAATATTTGTAGTTGAGATCAGATGGAGGGTCTTGAAGTGTTTTCAAAAATCACGTACTTAGTAAGGCTAATTAATTCTGAGATCTGGCTGGCTGTCAGAGTTAGCCGGCCAGATCTTAACTACTACAGATTTTTTAAACTTGTCTTTTGATTTTTTAATCTTGCGTCTCAATTCGTAAATCCTTTTGTGAGTATGGGCAAATCGGAGAAAGATTCTTCCATGTTTGAATACAATGAATCCAGTATTAAGTCGCTCGACTGGCGTGAGCACATTCGCCTTCGTCCGGGGATGTACATCGGGAAGCTGGGCGATGGCTCAGCCAAAGATGATGGCATCTATGTGCTGGTGAAAGAAGTCATCGACAACTGTATCGATGAACACATGATGGGCTTTGGAAAAGTGATCGATGTGAAGATCACGGAATCTAAAGTAACGGTACGCGACTATGGTCGCGGCATCCCGTTAGGTAAGGTTGTGGATGTAGTTTCCAAGATCAACACGGGTGCTAAATATGATTCAGGAGCTTTTCAGAAATCGGTAGGGTTGAATGGTGTCGGTACGAAAGCGGTGAACGCGCTTTCGAACTATTTCAAGGTGCAGGCTTTCCGTGATGGTGCTACCAAGATTGCTGAATTTAAAAAAGGAATTCTGACCAACGATCAGCGTCAGGGAAAAACCGATGAGAAGAACGGAACGTATGTTGAGTTCGAACCGGATAACACCATGTTCAAGCACTATCACTTCATCCCGGAATACCTGGATGACCTGATGTGGAACTATGCCTTTCTCAATGCCGGCCTCACCATCAACTATAATGGAAATAAATTCTTTTCGAAAGATGGCCTGCTCGACCTGCTGAAGCAGAAGACCAATGCAGAAGATCTGCGATACCCGATCATCCATTTCAAAGGAAATGATATTGAAGTAGCGCTTTCACACGGCAGTCAGTATGGTGAAGAGTACTACTCGTTTGTGAACGGCCAGAACACGACACAGGGGGGTACGCACCTCGCTGCATTCCGTGAAGGCGTGGTACGTGGTGTCCGTGATTTCTTTAAGAAAGATTTTGACGCGGCTGATATCCGCGCGAGTGTGATCGGAGCGATTGCCGTTCGTGTACAGGAACCTGTATTCGAATCACAAACCAAAACCAAGCTCGGTTCACTGAACATGGCCCCGGATGGACCTCCGGTGAAAAACTTTGTAGGTGATTTCGTAGCAAAAGAACTGGAGATATTTCTCCATAAGAATGCAACCGTTGCTGATGCATTACAGAAGCGGATACTTCAATCGGAGCGCGAACGCAAAGAGATTGCCGGTATCAAGAAGCTGGCAAACGAACGCGCGAAGAAAGCCAACCTGCATAACCGTAAACTCCGCGACTGCCGTTTCCATTTGGATGAGAAGAACGAGAAAGGAGAGGACTCCATGATCTTCATCACGGAGGGGGACTCTGCCAGCGGATCAATTACTAAATCACGAAACGTTGAGCTTCAAGCCGTATTCAGTCTTCGCGGTAAACCCCTGAACTGTTTCGGTCTCACCAAGAAAGTAGTGTATGAGAACGAGGAGTTTAACCTCCTTCAGCATGCCTTGAATATTGAAGATGGTCTCGATGGTCTTCGCTACAACAAAGTGATCATCGCTACCGATGCTGACGTGGACGGAATGCACATTCGTTTATTGTTGATGACATTCTTCCTGCAGTTCTTCCCGGATCTGGTAAAGGCAGGGCACGTGTTTATTCTGGAAACACCGCTTTTCAGGGTTCGCAATAAAAAAGAAACTATCTACTGTTACAGCGAAGCTGAAAAGCAGGATGCTATTAAAAAGATCGGAGCCAAGCCGGAGATCACCCGTTTCAAAGGTCTTGGTGAAATTTCACCTGACGAATTCGGTGGCTTCATCGGAGAGAATATTCGTCTCCAGCCTGTTCTGCTCCACGATACTCACCTTCAGAAATTACTGGAGTTTTACATGGGTAAGAATACACCTACCCGTCAGGAGTTCATCATTGACAGACTCCGTGTGGAATTGGATAAGGTGGAAGCGGATGCAGAAAAAATTGAAGTTGAAGAAGTAGAAAATTGATAGGGATTAGGGCTTGGGGCTTAGGCCTTAGGAATCACCTAAGTACTAAGCCCTAAGGCCCAATCCCCAAGCCCTTTAATTAAGATGAGTAAAAAACAAAACACCAATTCCGACAAACCAAAGGTGCCCAACAATACCGGAGGGAATGGGACAGGAGGAGGTAACGAGGTAGTTCACTCCGTTGCCCTGGATGGATTGTATGAGAACTGGTTCCTCGATTATGCATCGTATGTAATCCTGGAGCGTGCCGTGCCGCGCATCGAAGATGGCTTCAAGCCGGTGCAACGCAGGATCATGCATTCCCTGAAGGAGATGGATGATGGACGGTTCAACAAAGTCGCTAACGTGATTGGTAACACCATGCAGTATCACCCGCACGGTGATGCCGCTATTGGGGAAGCGATCGTTAATATCGGTCAGAAAGATATACTCATTGAAACTCAGGGTAACTGGGGTGATGTAAGAACGGGTGATGGTGCTGCTGCACCACGTTACATTGAAGCGCGTCTCTCCAAGTTTGCGCTGGATGTCGTTTACAATGCTCAGACTACAGAATGGCAGCTGTCTTATGATGGCAGAAAGAAAGAACCGGTTACGCTTCCGGTTAAATTCCCCTTGTTGTTGGCACAGGGTGTTGAAGGTATTGCCGTAGGTCTTTCTACAAAAATTCTTCCGCACAACTTTAATGAGCTGATCAAGGCATCGATCGATGTACTGAAAGGTAAGAATCCGAAGATCTATCCTGACTTCCCCACCGGTGGTATTGCCGACATGGCGGAGTATAACCAGGGACTTCGTGGTGGAAAGATCAAGGTAAGAGCCAAGATCGAGATCCTAGACAAGAAGACACTCGCCATTAAAGAGATACCTTTTGCAACGACTACCACTTCATTGATGGAATCCATTGTGAAGGCCAGTGAGAAAGGCCAGATCAAGGTAAAACAGGTTGTTGATAACACAGCTAAGGATGTAGAGATACAGATCCACCTCCAACCCGGACAGTCTCCGGAAGTGGCAATGGATGCACTGTATGCATTCACGGATTGTGAGATATCCATTTCTCCGAATGCCTGCGTGATCGTGGAGGACAAGCCGCAGTTCATGCCGGTAAACCAGATCCTGAAATACAACACCGAGCAAACCCTCGAACTTCTCAAGCAGGAACTGAAGATTCGTAAGGCGGAGTTGATGGAGAAGATTCTGTTCTCATCCCTGGAAAAGATATTCATCGAGAACCGTATCTACCGGAATATTGAAGAAGCGGAAAGCTGGGAAGAGGTGATTGCCACCATCGATAAAGGTCTCAAGCCTCACAAGAAGAAATTCTATCGCGAGATCACCACAGACGATATCGTTAAGCTTACCGAGATCAAGATCAAACGTATTTCCAAGTTCGATTCATTCAAGGCGGATGAGATGCTGAAGGATTTGGAAAAACAATTGAAGGAGACCGAGCATCACCTCAGACATCTTACCGACTATGCCATAGCTTACTTCCAGAAGTTGCTGGAGAAATATGGCAAAGGACGGGAACGCAAAACAGAGATCAAGAGCTTCCAGTCGGTTACTGCGGTTGAAGTAATTGCCAATAACCAGAAGCTGTACGTAAACCGTGCGGATGGATTTGCCGGTTATGGTTTGAAGAAAGACGAATACATCTGCGATTGTTCTGACCTGGATGATGTCATTGTGATCCGCAAGGATGGCAAGGCGAAGGTGTCACGCATTCAGGAAAAAGTCTTTATGGGTAAAGACATCCTGTATATCGGCATCTGGAAGAAAGGAGATGAGCGAATGGTATACAACGTGATCTACTCTGATGCCAAGAGTGGAAAAGGTTTTGCTAAGCGTTTCAATATGCCTGGTATTACCCGTGATAAAGAATATGATCTGACGGCCGGTGCGCCAAATTCACGCATCTACTATGTGAGTGGTAATCCGAACGGTGAAGCTGAGAAAGTAGAAGTAAAGCTTTCGCAGTCGAGCACAGCGCGCAAGAAAATATTCAACTATGATTTTGCCGAGCTCGAAGTAAAAGGAAGAGGGGCTCGTGGAAATACGATAACCAAATATCCGCTTCGTAAGGTGGACTTCCTGAAGGCAGGAGGATCCACATTAAGTAAACTTACGTTGTGGTACGATTCAGACGCAGGTAAGCTGAATAAAGATCAGCGTGGTAAGTATCTTGGTAAGTTTGATGGTGACGATCGCCTGATCACATTTTTCAGAAACGGTTCATACCGGATCACGAACTATGAGTTGACTACCCGTTTTGATCCGGAGAAAGTATTGCTGGTTGAAAAATTCGACATTGAGAAACCGGTATCCGCTGTGTATGTGGATGGCGAAAGCAAGCAATACATGGTAAAGCGATTCATGATCGAGACCAGTACCCTGGATAAGGAATTCGGGTTCATCTCTGAATCGATCGGTTCAAGACTGGTAGCAGTAACGACCTCAGAAGCCCCGGAAGTTGAAGTCGAGCTTATCAAGAATAAAGACAAGGGTAAAGTAGTCGAGACCATGAATCTCGAAGAGCTGGTAGATATCAAAGGTTGGAAGGCCCTTGGAAACCGCTTGTCGCAATTCAAGGTGACAAAGGTAAGTACACTGCAGGAAGAGGAGGCACCCTCTCAGGAGAGTGAAGATGAGAGCGAATCCAATGAGACTACTGACACGGATCAGTCGTCAAAAAAAAAATTCGAAACCAGTCCGGAGCCGGCAACAATCGGGGAGGACGGACAAACGGGTCTCTTCGGGGAACCGGAAAAGCCAAACCCAAAGCAAGCCCCAAGCCACCAGCAAAAAAGCGAGCTCAGCAAAAAAATCAAAGCCGAACAGCAAGACCTCTTCGGGGAAAAGCAAAACCCAAAGCAAAGGGAAGAAAGTGAAGAAGAAGTAGTTGAGGAGTCTGAAAGTCAGGAAGACCGGAAGTCCGAAAGTAAGGATGATAAGTCTTTTGGTGTAGGCGAAACCATAGAATTCGATATTTAATGATGTACGAATTACGATTTACGATCTACGATTTGGAATCCGCAAAATCGTAATTCGTAAATCGTGCCTCGTAAATCTCCTGCCTCCCATGATCATGTGAGTCCCTCTCTGTCAACATTTCCGTGACAAACGAAACCTGTACAACCGAATTACAGTATTAGGTGTCTTATAGAAAAGACCCTCAATGAAAGAAAGTATTCGCGTTATAGCCCGGGATGGGCTGCAGTTATCGGCTACGTGGTTTATTGCCGACAATCCCCAGGAGAAAGTTATTCTCATCAATTCAGCAACAGGTGTTAAACAACAGTTCTACCACGATTTTGCTTCCTACCTCGCCAAACAGGGATTCAATACCTACACATTTGATTACCGTGGTATTGGTGAATCCAAACCAGAAGATCTGAGTAGTCTGTTGTGTGATATGAAAGACTGGTCGAAAGACGTAGATGCTATGATCGCACATATTGGTCGTGTTCATTCGCAGGCCAAACTATTTATTCTGGGCCATAGCGTAGGCGGTCAATTGATAGGGATGTCATCTTTGGTGAAGCGCGCAGAAGCCCTGGTGATGATTGGGTCACAGACACCCTATTGGAGAAACTACAAAGGTGCCTGGATGAAATTCAAGCTGTTATTCTTCTGGTATATCCTGATACCATTCTCAACCGGGTTGTTTCAGTATTTTCCTGCATCAAAGCTCCGAATGTTCGAAGATCTTCCCGGTAACGTGGCCCGCCAGTGGGCTCGTTGGGCAAAGTCTTCCGATTATATTTTCAAGGAACTCCCCGCATTACGGTCCTCCTTCAAATCACTGGAACAACCCACATTACTGGTCAGCTTCACGGATGATGAATTGGCCCCACACCGTGCTGTAATGGATCTGCGGAAATACTACTCACAGTTGAAGATAGACCACTGGCATTTGCATCCTGAGGATGTATTGCAAAAAAAGATCGGTCACTTCGGTTTTTTCAAGAAACGTATGGAGCCGCTGGCCTGGAAGGAAGTGGTAAGCTGGATTTTGAAGAATACAGCAAGCCCTAAATATAAGGCTGCATAAGCCTTTTATCCTGGCAACCGATAATCAATCGATGCTATGAGTGACTAATGGAACGACTTTTGGTAGGATGAATAAGGTTTTCTAATTTCAAGTTATGAAAAGATTATTCATCCTCTTTAATTTAATAGCATTGGGTATTACTCTGTTTGCGCAGTCTGATAATATTGAAGCACGCGGTAAGGTAACAGACGCACGGACAGGCAAAGGTATTAAGGCAAATATTCGCTATAGCAGTATTCCTACCGGAAGTATCTTCGGGCGATTCAATGATAGTACTTTCTCCTTTAATATATTCGGAACCGCCAAGTATCAGATTACAGCGAACGCAGAAGGTTATAACCCGCGAACCGTAATTGTCGATCCAAAAGACATAAATACCGAAAAGAAGGTACTCCGTGATATAGAACTTACGCCCAAAGGACAAACGATCATTCTAAACCATTTGATCTTTGCACAGGGGAAATCTCTGATCGATCCCAAGTCATACAGTGAATTAGATGAAGTTGTTGAAATGATGAAAGAGAACTCCCGTATGGAGATTCAGCTGGAAGGCCATACCGATAATGTAGGAAGCTCCAAAGCTAACCTTAATCTTTCCCAGGACCGTGTTGATGCTGTGAAGCGTTACCTGGTTGATAAGGGGATATCCAAAAACAGAATTCAAACAAAAGCTTTTGGTGGCTCGCAACCACTGCGTAATGAAATGACGCCTGAAGCCCGTGCTGCGAACCGCAGGGTGGAGATGCGTATCCTTAAAGATTAGAAAAGCAAATACATTTTCCTGCAAATCACGCTGATCAACTCAGAATCTATCTGCGAACATCTGCGCAATCTGTTGGAATGTTTTTCTGTACTCAGCAAACAATGAGATCGATGCTTTTGAAAATGGAGTACGCTTCATTTACATTTGATCTATGTCATCATCTTCACCGACTTTCATTCACGTTCCGAAACAGGAAATGTATGATACCTTTTTAAAGGTGTTACTTCAGAAAGGTTTCACAACCGCCAAAGCGTCACGTTGTGCGGAAGTTTTTACGGTAAATAGTCTCGAAGGAATCTACACCCACGGAGTAAACCGTTTCCCCCGTTTCATCTCTTACATTGACAAAGGATATGTGAAAGTTGATCAGGAACCTTCGCGTACAGGCGGGTTC